>JACDAE010000057.1 GCA_013695595.1 Ktedonobacteraceae bacterium
GGCCGCACATCCCACCACTCACACACAACGGAGGCGAGCCACCGCAGGTGACGAGGAGACCTGAAGAGTTACAAAACGGAAAGGATAGCAGTATGGCACAGCCCTTATCTCCAGATCCCTCAGCACAAGCAGCAACCCTGCAAGAACAGGAGGCTCCAACCAATACAACGTTGCAGGAAGGATTGGAGGAAGACGTTTTTGCCTTACCTGCTTCCTTTGCACAACAGCGTTTATGGTTTCTCGAACAATGGGAGCCGGGCGTTTATAATGTCTCGCTCGCAGTGGCGATGGATGGTCACCTGGATAGCGCTGCGACTGAAAAGGCTTTTCGTGCAATCATCCAGCGCCATGAGGCTCTCCGCACGACTTTCAAGATGGTCGATGCTGACCTGCTGCAGATCGTTGCGCCGCACATGCCTTTCACCATTGAGACAATGGATCTGCGTATGTTTCCCGACGATGTCAGGGTCATGAAAGTCAGGCGCTTGATCAGTGCGGATTTCCAGCGCCACTTCGATCTCCAGCATGGCCCCCTGCTGCGTGTGACGATCCTGCATAGCCGCGACCAGAGGTATATTCTGATCCTCTCTATGCACCATATCGTTTCCGATGGCTGGTCCATGGAAGTGCTTTTAAACGAGTTTAAGACGTTCTACACCGCGTATGTCACGCACGAACCAGCTGTATTGCCTGAGTTGCCTATTCAATATGCCGATTACGCGATCTGGCAACGCGATTGGCTGCAAGGTGAGGTGCTCGATGAACAAATAGATTATTGGCGACAACAGTTGGCTGATCTCCAGGTATTGCAACTCCCGTTCGACCATCCCAGGCCAGCTATACAGTCTTTTCGCGGCGCGCTGCGCACGATGGTTATCCCCGCCGACCTCACAACAGCCCTTCATGCATTAAACCGACGCGTGGGCGTTACGTTGTTTATGTCCCTCTTAGCAGCCTTCCAGACGCTATTGTTCCGTTATACAGATCAAAATAGCATTCCGATTGGAACACCTATCGCCGGGCGCAATGATAGCAAGCTAGAACCCTTGATTGGTTGCTTTATCAATACACTCGTCATATGCACGGATGTCTCTGGCAATCCTACGTTCTGGGAGCTGCTCGAACGTGTTCGTGAGGTCGCGCTAGGGGCCTATGAACACCAGGATATTCCATTTGAGAAACTGGTCGAAATGCTTCAACCGGGCCGCGATCTGAGCCATAATCCTCTCACCCAGGTCATGTTTACATTACAGAATGTGCCCCAGCGCGAGGCCACTCTGCCCGGCGTGCGGCTTGATCACCTGGATATTCTTGAGCACGCCATGCAAAATAAGCTGGGATCAAACACCAGAAGCGCTCAACAGCACCTCGCGATGGCCGAAAACAAAACCGCTATGTTCGACCTGGATATGACGATCTGGGAACGTGGAGATATCCTGTTTGGCGAGATCAAATACAATACCGATCTCTTTGATCCCGAAACCATTGATCGCTTCCATACCCAGTTTCTTATGCTCCTCAAAAACATCGTCGCCGATCCGCACCAACACATCTCCAGCCTGCCATTGTTGCCAGAAGATGAGCGAGCACTGGTCCTTGAGACATGGAACCACATACAGGATCAGCCAATCGTATCCGGCAGCTTCATTGAGGACTTTCAACAGCAGGTCGCACGCACCCCACTGGCTCTGGCCGTCAGTGATGATCAACAACAACTGACCTATCAGGAACTAGATACCCAATCCACGCACCTTGCCGCTCACCTGCACCAGCAGGGCATACAGCCGGAACAGAGCGTCGGCCTCTATTGCCAGCGCAGCACCCTATGGGCCGTTGCCGTACTGGCCCTCTTCAAAGTCGGAGGCGTCTACCTGCCGCTTGATCCACAGCATCCACCTGCGCGTTTACATTCTATACTCCAACAAAGCCAATGTACGCTTCTACTCAGCAGCGCTCATCTCACAGGCCAGCTAAACACTGCGTCAGGCGCGTTAGCTATTCCGATACTATCACTGGAAACGCTCTTAGCGACTGAACCCCGTGCCCCATTGAAAGCAACAACCTTGCTTACACCAGAGCAACTGGCCTATATAATCTTCACTTCCGGCTCCACAGGTCAGCCCAAGGGGGCGATGGTTGAACATCGTGGTATGCGCAATCATCTTTTTGCCAAAGTGACAGCCCTCGCGCTGGACGAGCATGACATCGTAGCTCAGACGGCCTCACAATGCTTTGATATCTCTGTCTGGCAGCTATTGGCTCCTCTGCTGGTTGGTGCCCAGATACGCATCTATCCCGAATGGCTGGTTGCTGATCCTGAAGCCATACTGCACCGTTTTCAGCAGGATCAGATCAGCATTCTGGAAGGCGTGCCCTCCTGGGTGCGTGCTCTGCTGGAGGTGCAAGCGCGGTATGCCGAGGCCGTTAAGCTGCCACAATTGCGCTGGATCATTCCCACGGGCGAAGCATTGCAGATCGATCTCTGTGAGCGCTGGTTGCAATATTATCCCGCCATTCCGCTGCTCAACGCCTATGGTCCGACCGAGTGCTCCGACGATGTGACCCATCAGGAGATTCGTGAAATGACCGATCTAGAGATGTGGAGCGCACAGGTGCCTATTGGATACGCCGTCCCCAATCTCTCGCTTTATGTGCTCGACAAATGGCAGCAACCACAACCCATCGGCGTCTGGGGAGAACTCTATGTGGGGGGCGTGGGCGTTGGGCGCGGCTATATCGGCAACCCGCAGCGCACCGCCGAAGCCTTTGTGCCCCATCCCTGGAGCACGCAGCCGGGCGCACGCCTCTACCGCACCGGCGACGTGGGCCGTTATCGGGCCGATGGCTCCCTGGAATTTCTTGGGCGCATCGATCAGCAAGTCAAGTTGCGTGGCTACCGCATCGAACTGGGCGAGATCGAGCAGGTCTTGCGTCGTCAGCCAGGCATACATGAGAGCATCGTCATCGTCAAAACCGATGCGCAGCGCAGTGAACGCCTGATTGGCTACGTCGTTATTGCTGAGGGCCACCCTTTCTCGCAGGAGCAGATGCAACATTCTCTCCGTGAACAGCTTCCCGAATACATGATACCCGGCGTCATAGTTCCTTTGCAGTCCTTGCCAGTTATGATCAGTGGCAAGGTCGACCGACAGGCACTTCCAGAACCACACCTGCCAGACGCCACGCACCATGATGACGCACTCGCGCCTCGCACGCCCCTGGAAAAACAACTGGCCGCCATCTGGTCCGAAGTGTTGGGGGTCGACCATGTCAGCATCCACGATGACTTCTTTACATCAGGAGGCCACTCCCTCTTAACCGTACGCCTGATGATGCTCATCGAGCAACATATCGGCAAACGCCTGCCCCTGGCCGCCATCTTTCAGGGACGCACCATTGAGGCACTCGCGGAACTGCTCAGTCGTCATTCCGAGTCCGCGCTATCATCCATGTCCAATGATACACAGCTCCCCTCCGTAGATCTACAGGCTGAGGCCACCCTTGGACTGGATGTCTGCCCGGAGATCTGGGCCGATCAACCGCCCGTGGCTCCCGCCAACATCCTCCTCACCGGAGCAACAGGCTTCTTAGGCACCTTCTTGTTGGCCGAACTGCTTCAGCATACCGGTGCTACCATTTACTGCCTGGTACGCTCTCGCGATGTGGAACGGGGGCGACAGATCCTGCAGCAGCGTTTAGAGGAGGCATTTCTCTGGCAACCAGCATACCGCTCACGCATTGTGCCTGTGCCCGGTGACCTGGAGCAGCCGCTTCTGGGCCTTTCCGAACAGAACTTTAACGTGCTTGCGCGCGAACTGGATACCATCTATCACAATGGGGCGCTCGTCACGATGCTCGCCCCCTATCAACAACTCAAGGCCGCCAATGTAGATGGCACACGGGAGATCATTCGTCTGGCCGCCACCCACCGCATCAAATCGCTCCACTACATCTCAACCCTGAGCGTCCTCCCGAATAAAGAACAGGCGCGCATTCAGTACGTACGCGAAAAGGAAGCACTCGATGACTATCACGAGTATGTGCGTGGTGGCTATGATCAGAGCAAGTGGGTTGCCGAAAAGATCGTCACCATCGCTCGCTCGCGTGGCCTGCCCGTTACGATCTACCGCCCTGGACGCATCACCGGAGACAGCCAGACGGGGGTCTGGCGTTCAAATGATATCATCTGCCACATGATCAAAGCCTGCATTCAGCTAGGCAAGCGACCCGTTCTTTCAGAGAAAGAGACGCTTGAGCTGGTTCCAGTCGAGTATGTCAGCCAGGCGGTTGTCGCGCTCTCACTGCGCAAGACCTCGCTGGGTCAGGCATTCCATCTCTGCGATCCCGCTGGCACCAGAGTGAACGACCTCACCCAATGGATAGGTGACTTTGGGTATACGCTGGAACCAGTCGAGTATGCAACATGGCTTCAGGAACTGGCTACGTTTACCAGCACCCACACAGATCATGGCCTCTCACCCTTCTTATCGCTGTTCTTGCAGCCTGCCCAGGAGCATTCATCAAATAATCAGGCAACCAGAATCATTCACGATAACCGCCATACACTTATGGCACTGGCTCGCATGAAGATACCAACGCCAATCACCAACGCGCAGATCTTGCACACGTACCTTGCATATATGGTAAAAAACGCGTTCTTGCATGCACCATCTCACTCAAACGGATACAGAGCGGATGCGGTATAATTGAAAACAGTACAAAAAGAGATAGCCATTCAATCAAAGCAAAGGAGAAACACGCATGTCATCGCAGCAAATGCATGAAGATAATCGCAATCCTCAGTATACAGAAGGGTATAACGCAAGAACCGATTTCGAGCCTGGAGACCAGCTTAACGACCAGTTTACCCAGAAAGTCTATCCACAAATCCACCCGGCCCAGAGGGTTACAGCTAAACAACGTATGGTTGTGGCTATCGTGTCCGTGAGTATCCTTGTTCCACTCGCGGCTATTCTTCTCACAACAAACATCTCAGACGAAACCGCCGGCAACCCCTTTATTATCTTCAGCCGCTTGATCATGCTCGTGGTGATCTGCTTGACGATTATGATCGTGAATATCGCTCTAGGCTGGAAGCGTTCTTGAAAAATGGGGTAGGACACCCTACCCCATTGTAATACCTTCAACACCATCCGGGAATGTCTGATTCACCTGAAAACCATGCTGCTCAAGCCAGGCATCACTAAAGATGGATGAATTGTAATTGTCGCCCCCATCGGCACAGATACACACGATATGCTCTAGCTCTGGCTGCACCCGTAAATGGCGTGCGCAGGCAGCCAGGGTCGCACCACTTGATCCTCCAACCTTGATGCCCGTCGCATGGAAAAGAGCGCGACAAAAGGCAAATGCCTCTTCATCTTTGACAAGCAGATGCAGATCGTACGCGTGCCGTGTGATAAAGCTAGAGAGCCTGGAAGATCCAATACCCGTCAATTTGCGTGGAGCTGGCATCCCACCAAAGGCGACCGAACCCCAGGCATCAACACCTATAATCTGCGTGGTTGGACTCACCTCACGAAAATAGCGCCCGATTCCTGCCAGCGTGCCCCCCGTTGACACAGGCACAAACACTGCACCCACCAGCTCCTGCATCTGCTGATAGACTTCAGGGGCCGTCGTCTTATAATGAATGTCTGGATTCGCCAGGCA
>JACDAE010000080.1 GCA_013695595.1 Ktedonobacteraceae bacterium
GAGTTGGACGAGCATATCTCTCTCTGCTATACTTGTGGTTCAGTACTTTGTGATTACATAACCAATTTTAAGTACATATACTTGCCATCAGGATACATATTATTATGAACACACGTCATGGCTCTCTGCCTTTCTTTGGGATTACTTCTGAGACGCCAGATACAGATACAGCGATTGATGAGCCACCATCCAGCTCTTCGCGCACCCCCACGGGCAATGGAGGGAAGCTTCCGACATTGACCCCTTTCTGGCGTGAGCGTTTTTTTGAAGCTGGCCTGATACTCTCTATGGCGCTTTACTATATTGTAGGGAATCCAAAGCTGCCGTATCTCTATATCGCGCCTCTCAGCCCTTTGCTCAATCAGTTGATCGCGTTACCCTTCCTTGTGATCTTTGCTGTTCTCTGCTGGTATCGTCTACCGGTTGCAATTGCGCTTTTGCCGCTAACCCTGCCTTTTTACCTGCAACAAAGGGCCATTATTGGAGAGATCTCCTTTAGCCTGGCCGAGGTAACGCTGGCGGTCTGCCTGATCATCGCGGCCCTACGCCTGTTTGTAAGCAAGCGAGACGAAATTTCCTGGGCGCAATTGAGGGAGCGTATCGGACCATTTTTCTGGCCCATACTTGTCTTTTGTGCCGCTGCCGCCCTCTCTATCCTTGTTGCATATAGTCATCGATTTGCATTGCGAGCCTTTCACGAGGAAGTCGCAGCGCCTGTACTCTATCTAGGCCTTGCGTTGGTCTATCTGCGTTCGCGCCAGGATCTGCAGCGCCTCCTTTTTGCGTTGCTGGGGATCGGCCTGTTGGTGGCTATTATTGGTCTGGGTCAATATGCGCTTTTCAGGGATCAGATGGCTTTAATTCATGGAGGACTGCGTTTGCATGCTATGTATGGAAGTGCAAATGATGTTGGCCTGTTGTTTGATTATGTAATGCCATTAGGGATTGCGTATCTGATGGCGCGTGTTCCTCCAAAGAGCCGTCTTCTGGCTCTGGGCATCTGTCTTATTCTCTTGGCGGCGTTGTGCTTAACGAATTCGGGTGGCTCATGGATGGCGCTTTCGCTAGCAACGCTCTTCATTGTGGCCCTCTCCCTGCGCAATCGCCGTTTGTTGATATGGGGGAGTGTAGCTGTGGTCTTGATTGTCGCTGTAGTGGGACTTGTGTTTCACGCGAAGATCGAGCATTTCATACTCAACTGGCATGCCGGTTCAAATGGGTTGGGCAGTATTGGCAAGCGCTTCTATCTCTGGCAGAGCGCCTGGCAGATGATCCAGCAGAGTCCCTGGCTTGGGTATGGGATGGATAACTGGCTCTGTCATTATAGCGTGAACAACGTCTGTTTCTCTCCTCTCCATCATTACTGGATTACGA
Organism: Ktedonobacteraceae bacterium; assembly: GCA_013695595.1. Lineage (GTDB taxonomy): Bacteria > Chloroflexota > Ktedonobacteria > Ktedonobacterales > Ktedonobacteraceae > JACDAE01. The sequence goes on from JACDAE010000080.1 coordinate 1,375, forward strand.
CTGTGAATGGCCAGCCAACAGGATTGGCGTCGGAGCCAGAACTCTCGCATCCACATAATATCTTCCTGCATGTCTGGGTCAGTATGGGTATCTTCGGTCTGCTGGCTTTTGTGGCTATCCTGATCCTTTTCTTCCAATTGTTTGTGCGTGTGCTAAGGCGTCTCAGCGTAGCGACGCTTGAGAATCGCGAACAGTTGCGTTGGATGACTATCGGCGTAGGTGCTGCAATGCTGGCCGCGATGGTACAGGGAATGATTGACAGTTCTTTTCTGGAACAGGATCTTGCCTTCTGTTTCTGGATGGTAGTAGCGGCATTGCTCCTTTTGCGTGTGCAAGTTGGGATGCCGTGGAAGCGTGTAAGTTAAGAAACTATGAGCTAGTTCATACTCCTGTGGCGCATTACTTCATAGGAGATTTCTCCCTTGTTATGTACACTTTTAACAAAGAACAACAAGGGAGAAATCGATGTTACTTGCGATCTCTATACCAACCTTGCTTATCTGGCTGGCGTGCCATTTTGTGGGGGATTTTGCTTTTCAAAGTACGTGGATGACCATCGAAAAAGGGAAAAGTTGGGAAGTGAATTTCTACCATAGTGCAACCTATACTGCTGTTTTTATATTATTCGCACACACATTATGGTTACCAACCGCGATCCTTTTTGGCACGCACTTCGTGATAGATCCTTTGAAGGCTCGCTATAAAGTCATTGGCCCGATCTGGCTCGACCAACTGTTGCATATCCTGACGATTGTTTTGATCCTGTTATTCAAATTCTCATAGTATTGAGAGTTGGCAATGTGAAAACAGGTGATACAAAGAGGCCGGAACTATCTAACGCGGATAGTTCCGGCCTCTTTGTATCACTTGCTCAGGGTAGATAGGCTTTATGCCTGTTCCACGCCAGGGGTACCAGTGCTTTCTGGAGTAGGAGCCTCGGTATTTGTTGCCGGGTTTGGGCCGTAGATCAGGTCCGAGAGATCTTTGCGTGTGACTTCAATAATGGTGCGCAGGCGAGCGACCTGTTCTGGATTATTGAAAGAACTACGTGCTGCAATGGCGAAGAGGCGAGCAACTTCACCAGCCTCGGTGCCCAGTGCCTGCATCTCAGGAGCATTGCGGAACCCTCTAGGACCACGAGGACCAAAGCCGCGTCCACGTGCCCATGGGGGGCCAGCGGACTCTTCGTTCCTATTTGCATTCAACTGCTCTTCTAAGAAGGCGCGGCCAGCATCCGTGATACTATAGACTTTTTTGCCCTCAGCTTCTTGAGCAGTGACCAGGTTGCGATCCTCTAGCATCTGCAACGTCGGATAGATGGTGCCCGCGCTAGGGGTATAGAAGCCACCGGATTTTTCCTCCAGCGCCTTCATCATTTCGTAACCATGCATGGGGCGCTCACGTAGTAATTCAAGGAGGGCAAATTTGACATCGCCGCGCCCAAAGAAACGGCGTCCCTCACCGCGAGGACCTTGTGGGCCAAAGGCGCCGGGACCGAAAGGACCAGGACCGAAGGGTCCACGACCACGATGCATAAAGAAACGAGGACCCCCCCACCCCTGAGGGCCACGATGATGGTGATGATGAGGGCCATGGTGGTGTTGAGGTCCGTCCTCCTGTAACCATGGAGGAGTCCAACCGCCCTGATCGCCACCCTGGAATTGATAGGCGAAACGCTCGCCGAAATTGTTAAACATTTTTATCTTTACCTTTCCGTAGGAGAATACGATATATCGTTATCGTTATTGAGAGTATAACCGATATATCGGTAACTGTCAAGGGCTGTGGACGCGAGTTTTGAAAATTGGTGGATTTGTGCTCAAAACTCGCTGCGGGAGAGTTCAGTGGGGTACAGGGAAAGCCAGTAAAGTTCGCACGATAAGCTATCAATTAAGCTATCAAAACACTCAAAAATCGATCTAAGCTATCAAATATAAGCTATCAAAAAAAAGGCGTTCAATCAGCCTCTAGAGCCATTTCACAGGATATAAAAAAGGCGGGTACTCACAGCGTTGAGTACCCGCTAGAAACAGATAAGCTATCAGACCTGATTATCTTTCTCCTGTGATTCACCAAACAGTTCATCAAGATGGTCCATTGCCTGTTTATGCATAGTTGGTAAAGCATGAGAATAGATCCCAAGTGTGACAGAAATATCACTGTGTCCCAATAACTCTTGGATAACTTTCGGATTGACACCCAGTGCAATCCAAATTGTTGCAGCGCTATGCCTCAGATCATGAAAGCGGATATCGGGCAGGTTAGCACTTTTCAACAAACGATCAAAGTCATCTGCCAGATTATTTGGATGAAGGTATCCCCCCCTTTCATTACAGAAAACTAAATCAAGATTGTCCCATTCATGAGCATGAGATTGCTTTTTTTGTTGAAGCTTGCGATGCGCAGAAAGCGCATTGATAACAAATTGTGGAAGGGTGAGGGCACGACGACTTGAAGTTGTTTTAGGAGTATCAAGCACAAATTCATGATGGCCAGTATCAGGATCTTGGATGTAGGACAAAGAACGCCCAATTTTTAACTCCCTCCTCTCAAAATCTATATCATGCCACTGAAGACCAAGCAATTCACCCCGACGTAAACCAAGCAACGCAACATGAAGCAGACAATCAAGGGGAGTACCCTTAGCCGCGTCCAAAAGTTTTCTGGCTTGAGCAGCATCCAGGATCTGCATTTCCTTTTCTTTTGCTCGTGGTGGTTCTGCATCTCTTACAGGATTCATCAAAAGTTTTCTCAAACGAACTGCATCATCAAGTGCTTTCTTCACAATGTTATGAATAAGCCGGATCATGTTTGGCGACATTTTTTCCTTTAACCATTTGCTATACAATAATTGAAACATATCGCCCGTCAAGTCCTGTAATTTTACATGACCAAGCGAAGAAATAATGCGGTTCGTTAGATATCTATGATACATAGAATAGGTCCCCTTCTTGAGAACTTCTTTCTGGATGCCGAGCCAGTGATCAAGATATGTTGCCAGCAACTGATCACGGCCTGTAACCATGCGACCCTCTTCTAACTCTCGCAGCATTCTCCTCCTTGCACGCTCTGCTTGTTTCCTGTCATCATAGTACTCAACTCTCCTTTTGTTATTCTTCAGCGGGATGCTTGCAACCCAACGACCATCAGGCCGCTGGAAAACAGACCCTTCACCACGTACGCGACGTGTTGGCTTTTCATTTTCATCATTTGCACGTTTTTGCATAATTAAAATCCTTCTAACAACATGACGAATGGACAAAATAGCGACAGGTTGTGCGTGTTACAATATCGTCTTTTGTCGTTTTAATGCCCAATGATACAAACTATTTGGATCGAACCGCACAACGCGCTCAGTGATCCGAATGACAGGAAAATCATCATCCTGCATCAGCTCAAAGAGAGGTAGAACTAGGATTGATCTTACCCCGAATTTGTGGAGTAGTGAAAGCTTAGGATATACTCTTCCAGAAGGAGGACCAGGGTCATGCAAAAGACCTACACAGCCGAATTTAAACGGGAAGCAGTGCGGCTAGCTCAGACCAGTGGCAAGCCGATTACGCACATCGCTCGCGATCTGGGGATTTCTGATACGTCGATTCATCAATGGAGGAAGGAGCTGGCTGAACACAGTCAGGAGGCCTTCCCAGGCAGTGGGCATCAGCCAGCCCAAGAAGAATAAATGCGCCATCTCAAGCGTGAGTTGGAATTGGTGAAACAGGAGCGTGATATACTAAAAAAAGCGACAGGCATCTTTTCGCGTCTCCAGCCATGAAATATTACTTCATTGCTGAGTATCAGCTGGAGTATCCAATTACGACGATGTGCCGTGTGCTTGAGGTTTCAGTCAGTGGATACTATGCCTGGCGCAAACGAGCTCCCAGCTTGCATAGCCGAGAAGATGCACAGCTTGCCGAACACGTGAAGATGGCGTTTGAGAACAATCGTGGTGTCTATGGCAGTCCGCGTGTCCATGCAGAGCTGCGTGCGCAGGGTCTGCATTGTGCACGCAAGCGTGTGGCTTGTCTGATGCGAGAACAAGATCTCTTCGCCAAACGTCCACGCCATCGTACAATCACCACGAAACGTGAGCCAGGAGCACCGGTGGCTCCTAATCTGCTGCAGCGTGACTTCAACGCCGATCAGCCCAATAGCAAATGGGTAGCTGACACGACGTACATTTGGACAAGAGAAGGGTGGCTCTTCCTTGCCGTTGTGCTTGATTTGTTCTCTCGTATGGTGGTAGGATGGTCTATGGCAACCATCCAGGATGCAACGTTGGTTGCCCAAGCCCTGCACATGGTAGTGGCTCGTCGCCGTCCACAGGCTGGTTTACTCCATCACTCAGATCGTGGAAGTACCTATACGAGCGAGAGCTATCAAGCGCTTTTGCAACAAGAAGGTATGCAAGCGAGCATGAGCCGCACTGCCGACTGTTACGATAACGCGGCCATGGAAAGCTTTTTTCACAGTTTCAAAGGGGAGTGCATTGATTGCCAGTCTTTTCAGACACGAGCACAGGCCAGGAGTACCACCTTTGATTACATTGAAATCTTTTATAATCGGACTCGGAGACATTCCACGATCCACTACTTGAGTCCATTTGCCTACGAACAACTGATGTGTTAATCCCCATGTTTGGGGTCTCCATAAATTCGGGTGAAGATCACTAGAAA
>JACDAE010000083.1 GCA_013695595.1 Ktedonobacteraceae bacterium
AAACCGAGGCGAGCCACCGCAGGTGGCGAGGAGACCTGAATAGTTACGATATGCTGTAATTTGACACTTTAAATAGCTTTTTGCAAAGAAGGTAAATTATGACTGAGACAACACTTCCACCACTCACTCAGGCCGAACGCGAGCAACTCTGGCCCGCTTTACCATTGAAGGAGTGGCAAGATACATACCGTACCGTTCATATGTGGACGCAGATCGTTGGCAAAGTTAAGCTCGAACTCCATCCATATATCAATCACTGGTGGCATACAACGCTCCTGGTCACCCCTCGTGGCCTGACCACTGGATCGATCCCCTATGGGCGCAACACCTTTGAGATCAACTTTGACTTCATCGACCATCAGCTCTTTCTTTTGACCAGTCAGGGTGCGATACGCTCGATGCCGCTCATCCCGCGCTCTGTGGCCGATTTCTATCGCGAATTTATGGCCCTGTTGCGCGCTGAGAACATTCATGTGGCGATCAACACGCTCCCCAATGAGGTGACTGATCCTATTCACTGCGATGTCAATGAGCGTGATGCATCCTACGATGTGGTCACCATCAATCGCTTCTGGCGCATCCTGGTTCAGGTTGATCGCGTCTTCAAAGAATTTCGCTCCGATTTTATTGGCAAGAGTAGCCCGGTCCATTTCTTCTGGGGTGCCTTTGATCTGGCAGTGACGCGTTTCTCAGGGCAACGTGCGCCCGAACGCAAGGGTGCAGATGCGGTGACGCGTGAGGGCTACTCGCATGAAGTGATCAGTTGTGGCTTCTGGCCTGGTGGTGGCCCTATCGCTGGCCCGGCCTTTTATGCCTACGCTGCCCCTGAACCGGATGGCTTAAAGACGGCGACGATCCGTCCACAGGAAGCCTTCTACCATCCCGACCTGTCCGAATTTTTGCTGATGTATGATGATGTACGCAAAGCTGCTTCACCCGATCAGATGATCCTGGATTTTTGCCAGAGCACCTATGACGCTGCGGCAACCCTCGCCCATTGGGATCGCGCGGCGTTGGAACGACAACATAATATTCCTTGACAGGAATATTCCTGATAGGGTATAATATAACCATGAAAACGTATTGATGATCCACCTTTGAGCATCGGCGTCAGGGGAAAAGTAAAGGAAAAGATGATGTCCACGATTGTTGCTTACGGAGCTGGCAAACCATTACCAACCACGCTGGGATCTTCCATCATTGCTCCTATACTGGTCATGGATGGCGGGAAAAGTCCGACCTGGATGCGCAACTCGATGCAAGCACTCTCCCAGACTCTTCCCAATGCCAGCTATCGCACCCTCGATGATCAGACCCACATGGTGAAGGCGGACGCCCTTGTCCCTGTGTTAGAAGCGTTCTTCACCCAGCCTTAGGAAGCATTCTTTATTAAAGAGGAGTTGGCTTGGACTTCCCTTCAAAGTATGGTATACTCAGTTTGTGAGTACTCAACTGCTGAGTGATGATGGTGCTGTTGTACTAAGAAAAACGCTTCATCGTCACAGCAAGATCATTGCTCAGCATGTTGAACTTTTCCATGTGATTGGTATCTTCTAAACAGCTTGATCCCCATATTTATTTCTTTTCTCACTGCGAGAGGTGAGTTGTAAATATTACGCCCCACGACAATCGGCCCAAAACGAGCGTATTTCATCTTCGATTGGCCGAGTTCAGCGATGAAAAGGGTGCTACACAGGACCTTTAGAGCATAAAGTGGAAAAAATAGATCAAAACTTTCCCCCTCATGGTAACATTTATGTAACCCAGGCTCTTTCTAATTGTTTCACATAAAAAATTGTGAATGCATAGATGCTTTTACATTGAAGTGCGTTGCGGCGATTTCGTTGTAAACAGGAGGCGGGATATGTTTGAATTCATGAGGAAGGTTCCTCTGTTTGCACGCCTGTTTTTTATTTTTGCATGGGCTACATTCATTCCAATCATTGTAATTGTAATGTTACGTGTATCATACCTTGGAACATTACAGGCGAATGGTCGGGCAGTGCAAACGAGTAATCAGGCTATTAAAATTACGACAGACGAGCTGGCAAACCTGCAAAGCATGCACGCCTTGCTGGTGGCATTGTTGCCGGGTATTACAAGCCCTACGACAAATGCCCATTCATTTCAAGCTGAACAGCAGGTTATTTTCCAGGTCCTCAATATTGAGGGCAATTTTGATGTTGACAGTGTGCGCTATCAACAGACGTATCAGCTTGCGACCTCTGATAGTACGAGTGATATTCGCGCTATATTGTTAAACAATAATCCTCATACGACGCTTCTTGCGCAGCAGCGGCAACGCTTGAATACCGTTCTGTTACATCAGTGGCCTCAATATAAGGTGGCTCAGGATAGCCTGCTCATTGGCCTGGATAAGCACTTGCCTCTGGCCCAGGCGGCGGTGCTTTTGCAAAATGCGAATGCGCTTTATACGCCAGTATTGCAGAGCTGGCAGGAAATAGTTGCCCTCGCGGAACAGGTAAACACCGAAGTTGTCAAGGTTGGCCCTTCGCAGATTAATCCCATCATCCTGGGAACGCTTCTAGCGATAGTGCTTTCAATGCTGGTGGTGTTTGCCATCGGCTTTTTTGTAAACCAGACAATAACGCGACCACTCTATCAACTGGTGACATTAACTCGACGCATTATAGCTGGCGAAACTACTGCACGTTCAGATGTGCGCGGAAATGATGAGATTGCGCGGGTGGCTGGATCAATCAATGCCATGCTTGATCATATTGTGCAGCTTATGCAGGAGTCGCGTTTTCAGCGCGACTATCTCAGTCAACGCGTGGAAAAGTTGATTGCCGATGTAAAAGGTATTGGCGAAGGTGATCTGCGTATGCGTGCTGAGGTTAGGGGAGATGCTCTCGGTGCACTGGCAGGTTCTTTTAATCGTATGCAGGATGAACTGGGAGGGCTGGTTGTACGTGTCAAGCACGATGCGTTGGATGTCGAGCGCTCGACGAATGCCATGCTTGAGCAGAATACCTATTTAGTTCAGGTGGGTGAAGCGCAGTTGCAAGAGATTGTTCTACTGAATACTGATGTTGAACATATGGCCGGGGCCAGCCAGGAAGTGGTGCAGTATGCGCAGAGCCTGTATAGCATTGCTACCAATGCCCATCAAAGCGCATCTCATGGCCGCCAGGATGTATTACAAGCTTTCGATGAAATTAATAATGTTAATCGCCATATCTCAATGACCGCTCGAAAAGTACAATCACTTGGAGAGGTTTCGCAAGAAATCAATAATATCGTTGAGGTTATTTCGAGTATTGCTTATCAGACGAATCGCCTGGCCCTGGACTCCGCTATCCAGTCTGCAACCTCCGGTGATTACGGCAAAGGCTTTGGTGTGCTTGCCTCGAGTATTCGCAGTCTGGCCGAGCAAACAAAGAACCAGACTTCGGTGATCACGCGTATCGTGCGTAACGTGCGTGAAGATATCGAGGCCGTCGCTACTTCAATGCAGAATACCGAGCAGGAAGCAATCTTCGGCACCAGCGCTATCAAAGATGTGGAAGAGGTTCTCACCGTGATTTTTGATGTTGTTGAGCGTCAGGCAAAGGAAGCTCTTAGTATTAATGAGTTAGCAAGCATGCAGCTCCATTCAGCAAATATGGTTGTGCGTAGTATGCATTCTGTTGCTGATACTACGCGAGACAATAATGCTCATATGAATGATGCTTCAGCGCATATACAACAGCTTATGCAACTAGTTGGGTTACTACGTTTTTCTGTCATAGTTTTTAAGTTACGCAATGATCTGCAAGATGGAAGAATACATTCCCCCCTTCCTCTCCCCGAAACTAAAAGATCTATGAGCACTCCGTTTCTACGAAAAGCGCGGCAAGAAAGTGGTGAACATCATATGTCGTCTCCCAATACTATATTACCGGGGCAGCATACGCCATTTCCTGCTCCCAAGATTCCAAAGTCGAATTCACAGCACTAGGAGGTCATACATATGCCTGTACAGAGAAGTTTATTGCTCCCGTATGCTCGTCATTTGCAGGTCAGCATATGTATGCTGATCTTCTTGCTCACGCTGCTTCCTGCCTGCTCGGTGGCTCCCGCTACAGGAGATACCACTCCTACGAATGGCATCAAGTATGGTGGTTCAGTCTCTGTTATGCCTGGACCGTATGGCCTGTTTATCCGTAATTTCAATCCCTTTTTGCCCGTGAATGCCCGTAGTGGAACGCAAGGGATGATCTATGAAACGCTGCTGGTCTTCAACCAGTTAAAAAATACCACAACACCCTGGCTTGCTACTAACTATACCTGGTCGCCTGATCTTACGCGTTTGACGTTTACGTTGCGCAGTGGAGTGAAATGGACGGATGGTCAGCCGTTTACCAGTGATGATGTTGTGTACACGCTGAATCTGCTGCGCCAATATCGTCAGTTGGACGCCTATGGCATGTCAAGCTTTATCAAAGATGTGGCGAATCCCAATCCAGGGACCGTCGTGATACAGTTCTACCACCCCTCCGTGCCGGAACTGTGGTATATTGCGGGTCAAACATATATCGTGCCACGCCACATCTGGCAGCACCTGAAAAATCCTGTTGCTGATCCTGTGAATGATCCTGTCGGTACAGGACCTTTCACGCTTGCATCCTTCGATCCAGCTCTGTATGTGCTTGCCCGTAACCCCCATTACTGGCAGCCGGGGAAACCATATATCGACGAATTGCGCTATCCGGCCTATGAATCGAATTCCAGTGCTGACTTGATTCTTGCTCAAGGATCGATTGACTGGAATGGTATTTATAGTGCGAAGCTGCAAACGAATTTTATTGAGCGCGATCCTGTCCATAATCACTATTGGTTCCCACCCGTAAAAGATGTTATGCTCTACATGAATCTCACCCGTTTCCCATTCACTAATACTGCTGTGCGGCTGGCAATGAATATTGCCATTGATCGCCAACGCCTCTTCCGCCTGGGGGAAACGGGCTTTGAACCGCCGGCGAGTCTGACGGGCCTGGTTCTGCCATCGAATCAGGCATACCTTGCTCCCCAATACGCTACGCTCGCTGAAGACGTTTCAGTCACTAAAGCTTTATCGTTGCTTACTTCCGCAGGCTTTACCCGTGGAAGTGATGGAATATTCGCGGATGCAATGGGGCAGCGCCTCTCGTTTGCGTTGAATGTCGTCTCAGGCTGGACTGATTGGGAGAATGATTGTGCCTATATCGCGCAAGATCTCAAGAACATTGGGATCGCTGTAACGATCAATCACATATCCTATACAAATTATCTGACGGCACAGGTCAATGGTGCATATG
>JACDAE010000150.1 GCA_013695595.1 Ktedonobacteraceae bacterium
GGTCATCGCTATCACGTGGGGTATATTTGTCTAAAACAAGCTTACGCGCAAACGTATCCTCTTCTCCGCTCTCGACAATACGCGCCTGACCGTTGAAGGTACTTTTGGCGATTCTAACCTGTACGGCAGGATTTTTGAGCACATTCTTAACCCAATCGGACTTCTCACGTCCACCTGCAAGCATATAGAGGATCTTTCCTTCAAGGGCAAACCAGATTTCAATGGTATGGGAGCGCCCTGAAACACGCCCTGTTGTGGTCAAATAACAAAAATCTTCATCCTTTAATTTGTCTATGTCTATTTTAGTCATGCTAACCTCGCTTAACTCTTGTATGTAAATACTACAAAAGCCTTTAGATTGGAAATCTCTCATCCTTCTCCAATCCATCTCCAACGCTACCAGTATATGCTACAGCTAGCCTGAATGGTAAGAACAATCCAGGCAAAATAGAAGGAGATGTGTGATGAAAATCTTATGGCAATTGGATATCGTGCGCTATGAGATACGTGTAACTGGCATACTCTTGTTCGCGATACCGCTACTCTTTGCAGCTGGTCTGGCAGTGCTGGCAGAGTTCCTACAGATCGGGCATGTAAGCCAGCCTTTTATCAATGATGTATTGCTAGCGGGTTTAGAAGCCTGTTTACCACTTACGAGTGGGATTATAGCAGCAACAGTGGCAACACAGGACCCGGCAATTGAACTGCAACTGACATTGCCGCTCCCTTATCGCAGTACAACATTCTTGCGCCTCGCCTTACTTCTCATCTGGACGGCACTGATCGCGCTTCTGTCTACTCTGGCATTGCATCTTGCTCTTCCATCTGTACTACCGACATCGCTTGCAGAGGAACAACTGATCTGGAGTGCGCCGCTGCTCTGGTTTACGGCTGTCGGAACCATACTTGCACTGCTCATGCGTAACCGCTCGACCAGTAGTGCCATCCTCGGCTGCCTCTGGGTAATGCAACTCGTGTTTCATGGGTACTTCCTGGCGACAGTCTGGACGCGACCATGGTTTCTGTTCACGACGCTCTATGCGCCCGACATTTCTTTCTGGCTTGCCAATCGCATTGAGCTGATTTTAACTTCGGTCATCGTGTTTATTGCTACCTGGTTTTACCTGCGTAATAGTGAATGGCGTTTCTTTGGAGAAGAGGATAAATAATGCATAGTTTACCTATTATTAGTGGCGCATTGCGCTACGAATTTCGTATGCAGATACGCCGCCGCTCGGTCTGGCTCGTACTCATCCTGATAAGTGTGATAGTTTACCTGTTATGGTATGTATTTGCAGAACAGGCATTGCATGGACATCTTAGAACAGAGGTCACGCCTCCACAATGGATTCCACCATCGCAGAGCGATGCAATCCTCTTTCTGGCACAAATGATGGGGATGTTCATACCGCTTGGTGTCGGACTCGTCCTGGCTGATCGCCTGGCCCGAGATCGCAAAATCCACGTCGACGAGATCTTCGATAGTTTTTCCAGCGCTTTTGGAGCACGGCTACTGGGAAAATATCTGGGGAGCGTTCTGGCAACACTGATACCTGTGCTTCTCATTTACGCCATTGGCATTGGCTATACTCTGTCACAGGTACCTGGCTCTCAAGGCATTCTACTTGCATTAGAAGCATTCGCCGCTATCCTGCTCCCTGGTATTCTCTTTGTGGCAGGCTTCTCAATCACACTTCCCGCCATTATCAAGGTTCCCCTCTACCAGTTTCTCTTTATTGGCTACTGGTTCTGGGCCAATTTGATGAGTCCACGTTTTAAGATACCGACTCTGACTAGCACCATGCTTAACGCAGCTGGCCCATACGCGCAAGAGGGCTTCTTTCACTTCCAATGGATCTTTCTGCAGCTCAATATTACTACATTGCAAGGTATTGAAAGCGTAGCCCTGCTCATAGGATTGGGGGTGTTTGCCATAGTTGCTGCATGGAGTTACCTGGGATGGCAAAAGGCACATCGTTAACCTCTTTTTTCAATTTGAAATAAGGCACCAGTGGGTGCGATCAATTAGCCTCTCTATTCATAACAAAGGAGTAATCTAACTTGAACATAACGATCCATAACCTCACAAAAACATATCACGGTGGAGTTCAGGCGCTAAACGGCATCGATCTCCAGATCAGCACAGGCATGTTTGGTTTACTGGGACCCAACGGTGCTGGCAAAACAACGTTAATGCGCATTTTAGCGGGTATTCTGCATGCGAGTAGCGGCGAATTACATGTAGGCAATTATGATGGTACAACGGAAAAGGGGCGTACAGCCATTAAGCAAATCCTGGGATATCTCCCACAGGATTTAGGCCTGCTTTTCCTCTCGCGGAACCCTTATCTATAGCACAGGGCCAACAAATGGAGAATTCCTCAATAATAGCCTGGCAATGAGAACATTACATGGAGACGGGCAGAGCGATATCGTTGGAGGACTCTATCGTTATGCTCAGATCGTTCCTGCACCTGGGGGACACGGCATCCTGGGTATAATCCAGATCGGCGAACCAAACATCGCTCACTCACTGGCATATATCTGGTTCCTTGTCGAAGCCATATTGCTACTCATCACCATACCACTGGGAGGTCTATGGTTCGGCAACCGCGCTCTTGCGCCTGCCCATCTGGCATTTAAACAACAAAAAGATTTTATTGCCAACGCCTCACATGAACTACGTACACCACTAGCTCTCTTACGCGCAAATGCCGAAGCCTTGTTGCGTGGACGTGAGCGAATGAGCGCGGATGATGTTGAACTTTTGGAGGATATCGTAGCCGATGCAGCTCATATGGGCACACTCGCCAACACGATGCTGCTGCTTACACGCATAGACACGGGACAGCTTCACCTGGAACAAGAGATCCTTGACATAGGCGATCTCGCCACTGGAGTTCTCCATCGTGCCCACTCCCTGGCCGATCAGATGCACATCACGCTTGAAGCTAAAAATATACAGTCCACGTTAGTACTTGGCGATCACGTAACGCTAGAACAGTTAATACTTATTTTACTCGATAACTCGATTAAATACAATCTGCCCGATGGTCATATTATGGTAAATACATACACAGACAAGGAACTGGTACATCTGGAGATCAGTGATACAGGTATTGGGATTACCTCTGAGCATCTGCCACATCTTGGCCAACGCTTTTATCGTGTGGATAAAGCGCGCTCACGGGAAGTTGATGGTAGCGGACTGGGACTCTCTATTGCTAAAAATATCGCCGCTGCGCATCATGGATCGCTTACAATAATGAGTAAACCCGGTCAGGGTACCACTGTACTTCTGTCGTTTCCAATACTGCGCTCACGTACATAATAATAGCTCATACACACGCAGTTTTAGCTTTTTTGGCTACTCCAAGACAATTCCCAGGGAACTATTCTCCATCATAGAACGTACATCTAGTGGCAAATAGAAAATATTACGTTATGAAAAAGAGGTAGCAATGGCTGAACTTGACGCGCCCATTAAAGATGTAACGGTCTACTCCGACCGCGCCCTGATCACACGACGCGGCACACTTCACTTAGAAGCAGGTGAACACGAACTACGCATCAATAATCTTCCACAATTTATACGCGATTCGCTCCGCGCCGCCGGACAGGGACCCGAGGGAACACGTATCTTAAATATCGATGTCACCACAGCTTTCTATAGTCGACCACCAGAGGAAGAACTACTCAACTTACAAAATGCATTGGAGCAATTACAGCAAAATCAGCAGCTTCTCCAGACGAGGCAAGAAACTCTTAATGATCGCCGCCAATGGCTGCGCGCCCTTGGAGAACAGTCGCACGATTTTGCGAAAGGACTGGCACAGGGGCACATGAAGCCCGATGACTGCGCAACCTTCTTTAGCTTTATGGCAAATCAAGCCCTGCAGGATGCGGAGGCTG
>JACDAE010000152.1 GCA_013695595.1 Ktedonobacteraceae bacterium
ACCCCTGTTCACAAGGTTTCCCACACAATTTTGTCTCCTCATTATAACTCTTTGTATGGAGAGTGTCGATGGTAGTAATTGTGAGCTATTTCATAGCCTGCTTACATACAAAGAAGTAATCTCTAGATAGCAGGAACGGGACCTGTGAGGTATACTAAAAATTGCTTCGGTATAGCTGTATTAGTTATGTAGCAGGAGCGATACGCAGACAGTATTCTTGTTCTCTGATTGGTTATTCTCTATGAGTTGTATTGGTACAGCGGGTCACGTCGATCACGGCAAATCGACGCTCGTAAAAGCTCTCACTGGCATCGATCCCGATCGCTTGAGGGAAGAGAAAGAGCGTGGCATGACAATCGATCTCGGTTTTGCCTGGCTTAAATTGCCGGGCGGGCGTGAGGTTAGTATTGTTGATGTACCTGGTCACGAAAGCTTTATAAAGAATATGCTGGCAGGCGTCGGAGGGATCGACGCCGCATTGCTGGTTGTTGCCGCCGATGAAGGGGTGATGCCCCAGACGCGTGAGCACCTGGCGATTCTCGACCTGCTTGGTATTCAACGTGGCGTTGTGGCCCTTACTAAAGCTGATCTGGTGGACGAAGAATGGCTCGAACTGGTACGCGAAGAGGTGACAGATCTCTTAAAGCCAACTGGCCTTGCGGGATCAACGCTTCTGCCCGTTTCTGCTCAAACGGGTCAGGGCTTGCCGGAACTTTTGAGCACGTTGGAGCGTCTTCTTGCTGAAGGGGAGGAGCGCCAGAATATTGGCAGACCGCGCTTACCCATCGACCGCGTTTTCACCCTTACCGGCTTTGGAACTATTGTCACTGGCACTCTGCTTGATGGTAAGTTTACAGTTGGACAGGAGGTCGATCTGTTACCTGGAGGCATCAAGACACGTATTCGCAGTTTGCAAATGCACAAGCATCAGGTTGAAGTCGCGTATCCTGGTAGCAGGGTTGCCATGAACCTGCCAAATGTGCAGCGCTCGGACCTGGAACGCGGCAATGTTGTGTCTTTACCGGGACAGATGCGCACAACAATGCTTTTCGATGCACATATGCACCTGCTAACGGATGCCGTTCGTCCACTGTCACATAATACGCAGGTTGATTTCTACAGTGGTTCGCAAGAGATTCCCGCGCGTGTGCGTTTGCTCGACTGCGAAGAATTGCAACCGGGGAAGAGTGCATGGGTGCAGTTGCGCCTGAGCCGTCCGGCAGTGGTCGCGCGCCGCGATCGTTTTATTGTGCGTATCCCTTCTCCTAGCATGACTATTGGGGGAGGAGAGATACTTGATATCCAGCCGCGTTACCATCGTCGTTTTCAGCCACAGGTGGTCGCAGCATTAGAGCAACTGGCACAGAGTTCGCCTGAAGAACTGGTTGTAGCTGTCTTGAATAGAAAACAGAGTGGACGCTCTGGAAATAGAAGTATACATGGTTTTATTGGGTATGAACGCTCAGAGATTGTGAAGCTATGTAATTTGTCTGAAGATGTGACGCGACAGATCCTCGATGCGTTTTTATCAACAGGAAGGGTACATAAGGTTGGTGAACTCTGGTTTGGGCAATCCACCTGGGAAACGCTGGTAGAGGAGGCATTGCGCCTGGTACGTGAACAGCACCAACGTTACCCATTGCGAAGTGGACTTTCTAAAGAGGAGTGGCGTACACGTCTGGGGCTTCTTCCCAAAGTAGCGACAGAGGTTTTTGCGATCTTGCTGGCAGAAGGCCGATTGGAGACAGCGGGTAGCCCAGAAAATAAAGAAGCGCCACAACGTGGTAGTCTTATCTGCCTACCCGGTTTTGTACCGAGCTTTACTATAGATCAGCAACAGCAGGTAGAGCAATTGTTGCAATCCTTTTGGGCGCATCCCTCTACACCTCCTGATCGTATTGAAGCGGAAGAACTGGTGGGTGCTGAGGTCGTGAGTGCATTGATTGAACAGGGACGCCTCATAAAATTGAGTGGAGGCATCTTGTTTCTACGGGAAACATATGATGAGGCGATAGAGAAATTAGTAGAGCATCTGCGTCATCATCATAAAATGACAGCCTCGGAGGCACGTGACATTTTAGGAACAACGCGCAAATATATTTTGCCTCTTCTTGAGTATATGGATGCGCTTCATATCACACGACGGATCGGAGACGAGCGTGTGCTAGGAGCGACCCTTTTACATTCATAGAGATGTTCCTTATGATGTATGTCATTTTGCTGGTAATTTTTATGGAATTTTTATGGAATCCTTTACAATATTCCTATTGAGTGTTCCATTCTGTCGCAGAATAGGTTAAAATAGTGGCGCGAGATTATAATAATTATTCAGCGACTTCCTTAAGTGAGGACGAAAGCGGTATTTCGATATCGGTCAACTGTGTCTTATTGTTGTGAATGCGATCCTTGCCCTTAAATGCTCAGGTGATGCGGCGAGGACTGGCTGAAGTTGGTCAATCCAACAGGCATAATTTAGTATGCTTGTAGCGTGGTTGCCGACTGGCATGGGAGGGCAGGCTTCCGAGAGGAGCGCCCAGACAATGCGGAGAAGTATGCAAATCGAAATTTTGGGTGAGCGATACCAATTACAAGATCCCATTGGGCGTGGCGGTATGGCTACGATCTATCGGGGCCACGACACACGCATGGATCGTGTCGTGGCAATTAAAGTGCTGCGCGAAGTTTATAGCACTGACCCAAAGTTTGTAACACGCTTTCAGCGTGAGGCAAAGGCTGCTTCCGCATTGCAGCACCCCAATATCGTTCAGGTGTATGATTATGGGC
>JACDAE010000165.1 GCA_013695595.1 Ktedonobacteraceae bacterium
GCCCCTGGGCCGCATATCCCACCACTCACACCAAACGGCTTGTGAAGCGCCTACGGCGCTGAAGAGTCTGTAATAAACGTCCCTGCGCATCTCAACGCCTTAAGAGGATCGTCCTAGCATATGTGTGAGAGCCTGCTCAAGTGCATATGCCGGGTGAGCATCAGCCTGCTCTGCTCGCCATGCAATGAAGCCATCCGGGCGCACCAGGACCGCTCCAGTAGCTTTTACGCCATAGATTTCAAGAAAACGATCGTGCACATCGACGAAATCGCCCTGGCTCCCGATAGAATAGACATCCAATGGAAGCTTCAATTGTTCTGCAACATCACGGGCCACTTTTTGCCAGGCCTCGCCTTCCGCACCGGTGAGGAGAACGATATGCTTGCCAAACAGATCGAGTGTTGAGAACTCTTCTTTATGCCTGCGCAAAATTACATGTGGTGCATGAGTTCCTGGACGCCCCGTGGGATGATGTGGGTCCTCATACCACTCCTGATCCTCTGCACTCGAAGGATCGGTTGCTAGATGGTATCGATACCCAAACGCGATCGCATCGTAGTTCACAGTTGGTACAGGAGGCTTGCCGGACGCGAAGGAGCTAAAGTTCATAAACATTGCGAAAGATTGCTCGACGGTGAACCGCACCACTGGCTGCCGCTCGGTCGTATACGTCGAGAGCAGGGCCGCATCGGCCTCTCCCTTGATGGTAAACGCGAGCTTCCAGGCCAGATTATAGGCATCGGCAATACCAGTATTAGCCCCGAAGGCTCCTGCAGGAGGAGTAATATGGGCCGCATCACCAACAAAGAAGACATTTTCCTGCTGGAAGTTCCCTGCGGCCCAGGCCGCAACCTCCCAGGGACGTATATTGATAATCTCAACAGGGAGATCCGGCACGCCAACAGCTCCACGCACCAGTTCGATACCAGTCTCTCCAGCGAAATCCTCTACGCTCTCGCCCTTTTCAGGACTATAGGGAGTAAACAGTGCGAAACTAAGGCCATTGCGAGCAAAGACCAGAGAAGTTCCTCTTCGTACCGTCGGGTTATTTACAAAGCAGACGGCCAGGCTGCGACCTCGTAATGGACCCTCTATATCGGCAGAAAAGAGGATGCTGAGCTGATGACCCAGCGTTCCAGGCCCATGTACCTTGACACCAAGCTGTTTACGAATGGTACTCTTATGACCGTCAGCCGCCACAAGGTAGCGTGCTCGAACCCGGCGTTCTACTCCGGTCCCTCGATCCCTGATCACTGCACTGACTCCCTCAGCATCCTGCTCAAAGGAAACCAGCTCTGTATAAAAACGCAGATCTCCACCCAGTTCCTTAGCACGCGCGTGCAGGATCGGTTCCAGGACATCCTGACCGATGATGCTACCCAGCACTGGACTTAGATCGCTCCCAGTGGTATTCTGCGTAATCCAGTTCAATTCTTTGCCCACCAGGCTCTCCGCCTGTAAAATGCCGCTACTCTGAAAGGCTGGCGGTTGAGCCTGACGAATAGCTTCTTCTGCCCCGACCGAGCGGAAAAGTTCCATAGTACGCATATTGAAGTTGAAGGCACGCGGATGCGGCGAGATGTCAGCATGGCGTTCCACCAGGATAGAAGGGATGCCATGCCAGGAAAGGAAGAGCGAGGTAGACAGGCCAACCAGGCTACCACCGACGATCAGGACCGGCGTTGTCTCGTCGTATCCCTCTATTTCTTCATTCATATTCTTCAAGAAGCATTCTCCTTCTCAATGAGAGACTCTATACCTTGTTGCCTCTCCCCTGATCTTATTTACGTACACTTGCATAGTCCTGCAAAATGTCAGCTGCACGCAGGTATCCGCCAGATTTTTGGATCTCCTCTTGCATGTGTTGAACGCGCGTATAATAGGAAGGCTCATTGCTGATATGCAGGATCGTGGCACGCAATGCTTCGGGCGTGAGCGTCTCTTCATCCAATCTGACACCCAATCCCAGCTCCGCAATACGCATGGCATTTACCTGCTCGTCTGCTATCTTTTGAGGGATGACTGCGAGAGGTGTCCCTTGCGAAATGGCCTCCATCGTAGTCGTCATACTGCCGTGATACACACACACGCTTGCATATTTAAGCACTTCAAGCTGCGGAACATACGGTCGTACAATAAAGTTGGGTGGGATTGCATTGAGCTTCTGCGGGTCAACATTAGTTCCTATCGATATAACTACCGTCCAGGGCATATCAGCAAACGCAGCGAAGCACAGGTTGAAGAAATCTGGACGATCATTATACACGGTCCCCTGAGTGACATAGACTACTGGCTGCTTTTCGAGTTGCTCAAAGGGAAACTCGTTATTCTCTTTACGCGGGGCAATAGCAGGCCCAACAAAGCGATATTTCTCACCAAAGGAATCCCCTTCAACCTGAAAAGCACGCGGGATCGTGACCAGATTGAGAGGCTCTTCATGCGTGAAAATACTACCAATGTGAAAAGGCTCTACAGCATACTGAGCGCATAACTGCTTCATCGAGGCTTGAAATGCTTCCAGGCCTGCAGGGTCTTGAGCTGCATTCGCTCGAAAGACCTGGGCAAGTTGTTTCGTGAAAACAAAAATCATGCGGAAGTTAACAGCAGGAACATGTAATATCTGCGCAATTAATCTGCCAGTCAGGCACATGGTATCGTAGACAATACAATCGGGCTGTTCTGCTCGTATGCTATCCAGTATTTGAGGAATGACAAAGAGGCTCTCGTCCAGCATAAACATTGGCAGGCCAACCGGCTTGCCAGAAGTGAATGCAGCCTTATTGATTTGTTCTATCTTGGTTTCAAAGCTGTGAAAGGTTGCTCCAGTTGCCTCTATTTTCTGCCTGAATCTTTCCGGCAAATAATAGCTCACCTCTTCACCGCGCGCGACCAATTCTTGTACGATAGGCAGCGTCGGATTAATATGCGACTGCGAGGGAATGTTTATAAAAACAAACTTTGCCACAAACATGCTCCTTCTTTTAAAGCGTCTCAGCGTATCTGCATCGTTTAATGTATGACAGAGTATCTGTGCGCGTGGATACTCTACACGATTGAGCTTATGATACAAGAAATTTCTTACGTGCAAATCACTCCCTTTGTAAGAGCCAGGGCGAGAAAGTAAGTACTCTAATCACGAACGAGGCATTATGCCTTCCTTATTCACCTGTAGGCCTGGTGTTACACGCGAAGTAAGCCCGTAGTTACTTTCAAGCTTACTATGATAAAAGGAGGATAGCTCTTCCTCTTGTCAGCTTGACATAGGTTTTTGCCTGCTGACAGGGAGAAGGAAAGATAAGGGAGTTCAGATGCTAAGAGGATCTGACATGTTCTGATAGAGCACAGATAAACCTTCAGAAAAGCTTGTTTTTCATGATGAGAAAGGGAAGAATGCATTGAGTAATGGAAACCGAACAATCTTAGCCGTTTTCGCTCATCCCGATGATGATGCGCTTAGTTGCCTGGGGACATTAGCTAAATTCACGAATGAGAATTACCAGGTCCATGTCCTTACATTGACTGCGGGCGAAAAGAGTAACACTGCAATAGGGAGAACGAGATTATCCGAAGCCGAGACCGTTGCCCAACTCGTTGGCTATTCTCTTATGGAGCAAGAGTTATCTGACGGGCATTTAAGGTGTGATCTTGAGACTGTTTCTCTTATTGAGAAGTATATTCAGCAAATACGCCCACAAATTGTCATTACTCATTATCCACAAAACTCTGGTTATGGTCATCAAGATCATGACAATACAGCATCGGCAGTTGTGAATGCAGCCAGGCGTGCCAGTTGTGTTGACTGGATACTCTATGCGGAACCACCCGTCCAGGATTGGGGCTTCTTGCCTAATTTCTATGTGGACATTACAGACCATATGGACCTGAAAAAGCAGGCCATTCGCCTCCATGCATCTGAGGGTTCTAAGGCATATATGTTGCCTGACATTGCGGCAATGAGGGCACAATGGTGGGCACTTCAGAATCATCCAGATAATTTCTGTGCGGGTCGCTACTTCGAACCTTTTATAGTGGTTAAAGGAGTACTAGATCGCAACTTCTTCACCGGCATAGAGTAACCA
This sequence comes from Ktedonobacteraceae bacterium, assembly GCA_013695595.1. Taxonomy (GTDB): domain Bacteria; phylum Chloroflexota; class Ktedonobacteria; order Ktedonobacterales; family Ktedonobacteraceae; genus JACDAE01. The sequence goes on from JACDAE010000165.1 coordinate 4,080, forward strand.
TGACGAGCAGAAATGGCCTGTCAACTAATACAGGGAGATCATGGGGGAGATTGCTTCCCCATGATCTCCCTGTATTAGTTGGAAAAACCAGATCACACATTATATAAATAGCTTCAATAAAAAGAATGGACGATACAACAGTAGGGGTAAGCTCAAGGCCCCGCCACCCATGCACCCCACCCCTTACCCCTACTGTTGACCTTTTTCTCGGTATTCGAACGATATTAGGCGGTGCTCCTACTAGCGCGTGTATGCAGTCTCATTCGAGGTTGAGATAACCGAGCGCCCAAGTTGTTGTGCCAGCACCATTTCAAGTGCGGGCCCGCCATCTTTGTAGGCACTCTCTGCTCGCCAGGCAATAAAGCCGTCTGGTCGCACCAGGACCGCGCCACTGGGTCCCACTCCATAAGCAGCAAGGAAATGATCATGCGTATCGAGGAGATCACCCGTAGCACCAATACAGTATGTATCCAGCACGATACCTGATTGTTTTGCTGCATAGCGAGCTGCATCCTTCCAGTTCTGCCCATCAGGGCCAGTGAGGAGGACGAAGTGTCGGCCAAACAGATCGAATGTCGAGATCCGCGCATCCTGACGCTGCAGAACTACATGCGGCGCATGGGTTCCGGGACTTCCCGTTGGATGGTGTGGGTCCTCATAACATTCTTGCTTCTGAGAACTGCCAGGCCGCGCAGGATATCGATAACCAAATGCGATTGTATCATAATCCAACGCTGGCACAGCTAGCTTCGCAGCCGCAGGAGAGGCAAAGCGAGCAAACCATGCGAATGCCTGTTCAACCGTAAAGTTGTCCACCGGTTGCCGTTCAGTCGTGTAGGTTGAGAGCAGGTCAGAACCAGCCTCCCCCTTGAGAACAAATGCTAACTTCCAGGCCAGATTATACGCATCAGCAATACCAGTGTTGGCTCCAAAGGCACCGGTGGGAGGATTTACATGGGCTGAGTCGCCGACAAGGAAAACATTCCCCTGCTGGAAACGCTCTGCGGTCCAGGCCGCAACCTCCCAGGGAATCACACCCACGATCTCAACGGGGAGATCCGGTATACCAATGGCTGCACGTACGACTTCGATACCACGCGCCCCGAAGAAGTCTTCCACCTGCTCCCCCTTCTCCGGGTGATAGTGCGCATACAGCCCATACCCTCGACCCTCTCCACGAGCAAGTATAAGCGTCCCGCCTCGCAGGGTCGCGTTATTAACAAAGCAAATGGCAATTTTCCGCTCACGCAACGCCTCTTGAATATCAGCAGAGAAGAGGATGCTGAGCTGGTATCCCTGCAATCCATGTCCATGCACTTCGATGCCAAGCTGCTTACGAATGGCGCTGCGATTGCCATCTGCGGCCACGAGATAGCATGCCCGAATCCGACGTTCTACCCCACTCGTTCGATCTCGGATCAATGCGTTAACACCATTAGCATCCTGCTCAAAGGAGACCAGTTCTGTGTGAAAGCGCAGATCTCCACCTAATTCTGCCGCACGCGCATGCAGGATCGGTTCCATCAGATCCTGACCAACCAGGCTGCCCGAAACCGAGCTGAGGTCGTTTTCCGTGGCCGTGGCATCTTGCGTAATCCAGTGCAACTCTCTGCCAGCAAGGCTCTCAGCTTGTAGAACACCACTATTACGATAGGCTGCCGGTTCTGCCTGACGAATAGCCTCTTCCGCTCCAACGGTGCGAAAAAGTTCCATAGTACGCATATTAAAATCAAAGGCGCGTGGATGTGGAGAGATACCTGAGTGAGACTCCACTAGCAGAGAAGGAATGCCATGCCATGAAAGGAACAACGACATCGACAAGCCAACCAGACTACCACCGACAATGAGCACGGGCGTCGTCTCATCGTACTCCGACATACTTTCATGCATATCGTGCATGGAATAGTCCTCCTTCTTATGAAATTACTCTTTTGTGAAATGTCCGTATGCCGAGGAAAAGGAAAATCACAAAAGTGGCACTCAACCCTAGCAATACCCAGCCAATCGCAAGCGTTGGAAACGGGTGTCCGTTTACTGGCGGCACCATTGCATAACGCAACCCCTCAGAGGCATATGTTAATGGATTGAAAAGCGTTAGTATTTGAAACACTTTGATCGAGCTGAGCGTGTTCCAGGAGTAATACACACAACCTGTATACAAAAGTGCACTAAAGATCAAAGTGAAAAGCAAGTAGATCTTATCCGCTGAAAGCACAGTACCAATCACCAGGCCTAGTGCTGCGCTAGCAAAAGCGGCGAGTATCATGATACCTATCAAGGCAAAGATAGCGCCGGTATTGACGTGATATCCACTTCCTAAGATCAAGTATGCCAGAGGAAACGTGACCGCCCCTGCAACCATACCACGCAAGGCCGCAAAGACGACCTTTTCCAGGGCCACCATACTCACAGGAACTGGAGCCAGCAAGCGATCATCAATCTCACGACTGGTACTTAGATCAAGCATAAGCGAGACGGTGATGCCTTGTATAGAAACCAGGACGATGTTGAGCGCAATCACTCCTGGCAAGAAAGACGCAGAATACAACTGTTGCGTCACACCAACCTCTGGCAACACTTTTCCAAAGATGAACAGAAGGCTGAACGGCTGTACCAGCACCTGCATAAAAAACGGCATAAACTCGCGTACCGTGACTATGATATCGCGACGCAGCATATACCCAAAAGCGTTGAGTATGATGAAAGCACGATTTTTAGGCGACGGGGCAGCGACGGATACGGCTTCTAAATGCGTAGGAGAGGTCACGGTTGTGCTCATGAGCGCAGATTCCTTCCTGTCAGGTAAATAAACACATCTTCCAGGCATGGACGGGCAAGGTGTAAATCACGTAGTTCTAGCTCCAACTCGGTAACAGTGTGTATGGCCCTGGCGATAAGTGCAGAGGCATCTTTCGCATACAGGCGGAAAACTACAATATTCGTCTGGCCGCTTTCATTCTCCGGTAGAGGAACCTCTTCTACCTTCGTTACTTCGGGCAGCAAACGAAGGGCCTCTTGTAACTGAGATGCATCAACCTTCCCTGCCAGTTCAGGCAGGCAGACGCGCAGTTCTAGCGTTGTGCCTCCCGGAATCAGTTTCTCCAATTCAGCAGGGGTATCACAGACAAGGACGCGTCCATGGTCCATAATGGCGATACGATCACACAGGCGGCTGGCCTCTTCCATATCATGCGTCGTAAGCAAGATAGTTACACCACGCTCCTTTAGAGCCTGAATGCGTTCCCAGAGGAAGAGCCGCGCCTGTGGATCAAGATTATTCGTTGGTTCATCAAGGAAAAGCACATCTGGTGTATGCATCAATGCACGAGCAATCATGATGCGTTGTGCCATGCCCCCTGAATAGCCATGGACCTTCTCTTTTCCGCGCTGCTCCAGGCCAAACTCTGCCAGGAGCACATCCGCACGCGCATTGCTCTCTGCTCCAGGTACTCCATGATAGCCTGCGTGAAAGGTGAGAATCTCACGCGCATTCAGACTTTGATCGAGATTGCTTTTCTGAGGCACAACCGAGATGCGCTGCTTGACGCCAACGGGATCACGTGCAACATCAATATTCGCAATACGCACGGTGCCACTGGTAGGAACAACGCTGGTCGTTAAAATGCCAATAGTCGTTGTCTTACCAGCACCATTGGGTCCCAGCAAACCAAAAATTTCGCCTCGCTGTACCGTGAAGGAGACATCATCTACCGCGCTGGCCGCCGCCTTGTGATAATGTTTGACAAGGTTACTCACCTCAATGGCAGGAGCGTTTTGTGAGGCAGATTTCATTAGAACAACCTCTCTTTCTATCCTACAACAGCATGCGCGAATTCGATGGAGCGTGCTTCGAGAAGCACCTTATCATAGTCGAAGGTAGCCACATGATTGCTATTTTCAAGCACGAGCTGTTCAGCCGGACCTGATACTTCCTCAAGCCATGGTCGACTGTCATTTGAAGAGTTTGATGTGTCATGCAGGCTCGTAAACACAAGAACAGGGCAACGGATCTCATTCAGACGTTGACGCTGCTCAGTGAGTGCATCATACAATGATGTCATTGGCGCTATGGGAACTTTATTATATGAGAGTACAGCAGGAGCCTGTGGATCTTCTACAAACTTAGGCGCAGTAGACCACGTAAAGAATTGTTTGCCAGTTCCGAGGATCTGTTTCCATACTTCAGGATTCCCATTACCCGGCGATTTGAAGGGGCTGTTGATAACGATCAAGCCTGCTGTTTCTGTGGGATATTTCATAGCAAGGGATGCTGCAATATTCCCTCCCAGGCACAGCCCTCCCACAAGGATATGCTGGTGTCGGGCGGCGAGTTTCCGATAGGACTCATCCGCGCTACGCATATAATCTGACCATGTGGTGCTAACCATCTCATCAACTGAAGTGCCGTGACCTGGGAGCAAGGGTGCCTCGACCGCATAGCCCGCCTGTGCAAAGGCCAGTGCCCAATCGCGAACCTGCTGTACAGTAGCAGTATAGCCGTGTAGCAGCAATACGCCGCCACGGGTTCCATCAGTAATAGAGATTGGCTCTGCGCCTTGCATGATAGGGGTGGACATGAGAAACCTCCTTCAAAATGTAGCTCCTCGCTACAAAAGAGTCTAATTTTCTGGATCTCCATTTATTAGGGAGAACTAATTTCCTTTTTTCTCTTGACAACATCGCACTAATCCAGTATCGAATGCACAGCTAACCAGAAGCTTTCTATGATAGTAAGTACTCAACAAAACAGGCAGAAGTGAGTAGAGAGGAGGAAGACTATGAGTCATCCCAAACGTTTGAAAAAGGTCCCAAAACGTTTCGTGTCTCGACGCCTCGCGCCACAGACGCTCGTAATCAAAAAATGAGGGTTGTGGGGGGGGG
>JACDAE010000167.1 GCA_013695595.1 Ktedonobacteraceae bacterium
TCTGCAAGCTCTCTTCCAGTTGCAATCTGCGCGTGCAGATCTTGCTGGCCGCTGGCAACGACAGATGGTCGTTCTTGATGCTCCCGATATGAATGGATCCGGCAGCGCACCTGAGCAATTCTACAAACGCCATGTTTATCAGATGCGTCAGGCTCTCCAGTGGTACCCTGATATATTGCAGCCGTTGGAGAATGCACTCAGGCAGCAAGGTTTCCTCTGGGAAGGGTTAGTGGCAGAGATCCCGATTTCTATGGACGAGCATGGCGATCTGCTCCGTCTGCGTGAGGCGGTCCAGGGACGTTTGCCGGCAATCCTTAGAGCGGAGAGTAATCGCCGCGTCTACGCGCGCAATGAGGCCACATTACAAAAGCTGCACCAGTATATCCAACAGGTATATAGTACAAACGGGCAAAGCGAGATGGTGCAGAAGCTTCGAGAGGCCATCAATACGCGTTCTATTCCGCATTACGAGTTTGTCTGGAAGCGGCTGGCCGAATTATATCAACGTCAGAGTGCGCTACTGCTTCGTCACGAATTACTAATGAAGCTAGAAAAAGGCGCTCCCGGTTGGGCTGCCGCTATTCGCCGCCGCGATGGTATTCATGGTCATTATGAGATCCCTGCTCATATAGAGGAGGCATGGCTCTGGCAACAACTTGCGGCTGAACTGGATCGTCGTTCACACATTTCTTTGGAGACATTGCAGGAGCGGATCGTCCTTCTCAATGCTAACTTGCAAAAGACGACAATCGCTTTAGTGGAGAAAAAAGCGTGGGCTGCACAGGTGCAGCGTACAACGTTAGAGCAACGCCAGGCCCTCCAGGGGTGGAAGGAAACGATGCGCAAAGTAGGCAAAGGGACGGGCAAAAGAGCGCCACGCCTGCAAGCCGAGGCACGCAAGCTCATTAGCATCTGCCAGACGGCGGTCCCGGTATGGATTATGCCCCTGAGCCATGTTGTGCAGAACTTTGATCCACAACGCAATCGTTTCGATGTTGTCATCATTGATGAAGCCAGCCAATCAGATATCAAAGCGCTGGCGGCCATCTATATGGGGCATCAGATCATTGTTGTTGGTGACGATGAGCAGGTGACCCCTCTCGCCGTTGGACAGGACACCCGTGATACAGAACGACTCATCGATGAGCACTTACAAGGCATCCCAAATGCACATCTTTATGATGGCAAACTCTCTATCTATGCGCTTGCTAAGACCTCTGGCTTCGAGATCATCTGTCTGCGCGAACATTTTCGTTGCGTCACCCCGATTATTCAATTCAGCAATGGATTATCCTATAATGGAAAGATTAAACCCTTGCGCGATGACAGCAATGTGACCCGACGACCTCCGCTTGTCCCTTATCGCGTCAAGAGTTCTGGTATAACGGGCGATGTCAATGAAGAGGAGGCTCAAACAGTGGCCTCTCTTTTAATCGCCGCCACCGAGCAGCCTGAATACAGGGATGCGACGTTCGGCGTCATTTCCATGGTAAAGGATGCGCAGGCATTACGCATTGATACGTTGTTGCGTAAGTATCTTTCCCTCGATGACTACGACCGGAAAAAGATCCTTTGCGGAGATCCAGCTCAATTTCAAGGTGATGAACGCGATGTCATCTTTCTCTCAATGGTCGATACTCCAGGTGAAGGGCCTCTGACGCTGCGTACTGAAGACGGCAATGATTACATGTATAAGAAACGCTATAATGTGGCTGCCAGTCGTGCCCGTGATCAGCTCTGGGTTGTGCATTCGCTTGATCCCGATATTGATCTGAAAACGGGCGATATTCGCAAACGCCTCATTCAGTATGCCATGCATCCACAGATGAGTATATCAGATGCTGAGGCGGAGCAAAAAACCGAATCGGAGTTTGAAGAACGGGTCATGAAACGCCTGTTGCAAGCGGGCTACCATGTTATTCCGCAATGGCCGGTTGGCGCTTACCGCATCGATCTGGTCGTTGAGGGGGCTGGCAAACGGCTGGCGCTTGAGTGTGATGGTGATCGCTGGCACACGCTTGAAAATCTGGATGATGACATGGCAAGGCAGGCGATTCTAGAACGTCTGGGCTGGCGCTTTGTGCGTATTCGTGGTAGCCAGTTCTTTCGTGATCCTGAGAAAGCGATGCTGCCAGTATTCGCCCGACTGCGCGAGCTAGAAATTCCAGCGGAAGGGACACAAAGTTCTGTACCTCCTGATCCTACTGGGCAGGTGTTGAAAGAAGCCATCATACGTCGTGCGACCGAATTGCGTCGTGAATGGGACCAGCCGCTTTCGCAAGCCGGTAGCATTGTTCCTGCGGTACCTGTGCGTCGTTCAACTGGGGGAAAATAGCTATAAACTACGCATTTTCGTCATCCAGGCCCTTCTGGTCATTCACTATCTCGCCAACATCTACAGCATCGCAATACAGATTGTTATGCATTTCTAATAAACGGCGTGCTTTGGCGTAATCTTTGTCAACCAGTATGCGGAAGACCTGCTCACAGATTGCCAGTGCTTCCGCTGCAAAGGCCCTTCTGGTCGCCGTTAATGTTCCCAGCAAATCATGGCGTTTGGCGCTGCGAAAAAGCACGTGCACCTTTTCCAACACCTCCGCAAATTCGCTATGAACCTGTTCATTCCATCTCTGCTCCTCAATCAGGTGAGCCGCTCGTGCCAGGAAACGCGCACATAATGAGGCAACATTGTTGTATTCATTATTGCGTGCATCCATGAGCGCCTGGAGGATCCGGCGCTCATCATTTTCATCAAGAGCTGTGACAGAAAAAATGCTGGCATCCCCACCCATGCCACGGACATCATGTGCCAATTGACAGAATTGTTTCTCAACTTCCTCTGAAAATGGCAACAGATAGACGGAGTTTTGGAGAGCGTACGCACCAAGGTTCTGTAAACGTCGCCAGACCCAGACGCGTTTCTGAGAAGGTTCACTGGGGACTTTGTAAGCCAACTGTAACCACCGCACGGCCTCATGCTCAGGCATGACCACCAACTCCCTAATTGAAGCCCGCATGACAGAGACAATAACTGTTGGTAACCTTTGTTACCTCCATCTAGAAATCGTACTCTACGTACGTCACAAAGTCAAGCAAATCTTCCTCAGTTTCACATATTTTCCTAACGCCCGTAACGGATTGACAAGCGGAAGTATCCAATTAAGCAATGTTGCTGGGCACAACGCATGTGTCCAACTCACAAGGAGGCATGATCACATGTTTCATCGTTGCAGGAAGCATCTCGTTGCAGGATTGACCACTTTGTTACTCTTGACCACGTTTGCTGGTCTTCTGCAAAGTAGTGCGGGTGTTGCCAGTGCCGCTACGGCTATTACCGTTGAACCCTCGTTGCAATACCAGACCTTCCAGGGTTGGGGGACCAGCCTGGCATGGTGGGCGAACATTATTGGTGGCTGGAGCGATAGTCAGCGCACCTCATTAGCGAACGCGCTGTATGATACGACCGATGGTATTGGTCTCAATATGGCTCGCTAATAATTTGGGGCCGATGGCCCTGGCAACGTCTGCCACAATCAGATGCGCGAAGGCGGAAACGTGCCTTCTTTTGAGCCAACACAGGGCAATTATGTCTGGACGAATGATGCGAATCAACTCTGGCTCGCCCAGGCTCAGAATGGAGCATCAGCCTATACGGCGGTCAGTTCCTCTGATGACAATACGGTAACGGAGGCGGTCAGCGATTACAATTCCTATGCCAGCAGCACGAAATCCGCCATGGCTCAGTGGAATACACACTCTTATGGTGGCGGCGATGCTGATCGCAATAATGCCTATGCAAATATCAGGCAGGGTGATGGCAAACGTTTATGGATGTCCGAATGGGGCATTGGTTCACAGGGTTCTCCCATTAATGCCGCGCTTGCTCTTTCCCGGCAGGTGCTTGACGATGAGCAGCATCTCCATCCTGTAACCTGGGTTGGTTGGCAGGCTGTCAACGAAGTCGGAGATACACCCAACGATGTATGGGGCCTGGCTTACCGGGATAGCAATAACAACATCTCCTATCCTTCACGTTACTATGCGATGGGCAACTATAGCAAATTCTTGCGCCCAGGCTATACCATGATTGGCAACAGCGACGCCAACACGCTCACGGGTTACAATGCCAGTTCACATTCGCTCGTCATTGTTGCTACGAACAATTCTACCAGCAGTACCAGTGCTACATATAACCTCTCTAACTTCAGTAGCGTTGGTGGTGTTGCAACCCCTTACCAGACATCGGCAAGCCAGAATCTGGCGCAGATTGCCAATGTTAGTATTGCGGGTAAAACCTTCAGTACAACCCTCCCGGCCCAATCCATCACAACCTTCGTAATCCCGAATGTAACATATTCAAATGCAACTTCAGGATACTATGAGATTGTGAACAGCAACAGCGGGCAGTTGCTCGATGTCTCAAACGGTTCGACGACAGTGGGAGCGAGCGTGATCCAGTGGACCAATACTGGAGGAACGAATCAGCAATGGAGCCTGGTTGCGGTCAGTGGTGGTGCCTATGAAATCGTGAACAGGCATAGTGGTCAGTTAATGGATGTCTCAAGTGGCTCAACGACGGCAGGGGCAAGCGTGATCCAATGGACTAACAATGGAGGCACGAACCAGCAATGGAGCCTTGTTCCGGTGTAATACACTTCTCACTATTATGACAATGAATGATCCAGGTTTCTTATCCTGGATCATTTTCTTTGCACGGAATAGGATGGTATACTCTTAACCAGACAGTTCTTATGCGTTCGCAAACCAATCTCTGGAGGATATCAGCATGTTCCAGCTTTTTGCAAGTGGCAGCAAAACGCTTTCTCGCACCAGGCGGCAATTCACAGCCTTTCCAGATAAATCAGG
>JACDAE010000177.1 GCA_013695595.1 Ktedonobacteraceae bacterium
ATGCATCCCCTTAGTGGCCTGTTTTCCATCAATGCTGAATTGTGTGATCGCATTGACCAGCGACCAGTTCAATCCCAGGTATTGAAATGTCCCATTGAGATTTGTCGTTTTTGGGGCGTATTGCGTCAGATTGGCTCCCGCAGTGAGAGGTACAGCCACCTGTGCTTCATTTGCTGACCCTAGTTCTAATACTAACCGATTTACTTTTGTATCAGTCGGCACAGCAAAATCTACAATACTCGCCTGCGTTGCGCCTGGGGCAACCCCGATATTCCCTTTCACATACGTGGGAGTAAGAACTTTTCCCCCTGGTAATGACAGCGTAGCAATAGTACTATATGTAAGATTCATTGGAACAGTCGTTTTGTTGTCAGCTTGTAAATGCACGCGCACCATACCATCGGTGGCAGAATTCGGGTCATCCAGAAAACGTTGCGATTGCTCGACCTTCAAGATAGACATAGTCACACCAGCATATGTCACCGTTGAATTGATTGATGATGCCGTGATAGCAGGCTGAGTGCTATTAGCCACATCCAGGAAATGTAAAGCCAGATACCCCGCACCACCCAGAACAGCCAGTAGAAGCAGAAGTACAATAACCAGCCTCAACATCCCACGACTCTTCCTGGGTGCCTGCACTGGTGCTGATGGAGGAGCATTATAACCAGCATATGGAGGTTGCGCAAAAGGCTGCTGATCAGGTGCAGGCTGACTCCAGGTTGCATCAAAATCAACCTGGGGGGGTGATTGGAATCCAGGTTGCGATGGCTGCTGGAATCCAGGCTGCGATGGCTGCTGGAATCCAGGTTGGGACGGTTGCTGGAAACCGGGTTGCGAGGATGGTTGTGGTGCCTGCTGAGGAAGCCAGGGAGCCAGATCAAGTCCGCACCTGGCGCATAAACGCTGAGAGGGAACTGTTGCAGCGCCACAACGTGGACAAAAACGTGGAAACCCCTGAGCCATAGCCATTCCTCCTGTGTGATGAGTACCTCTTATTCTTGGACACCTGCCTCATCACCTTGATACTCTTACTTTACCACATAGGGATAGAATAGCTATGAACTGGTTCACTTAATGTATGCTTGCTAGCTCACTTGAAGTTATTCACAACTGTCTGGTAGAAATCTCCCAGATTGGGTGTTCCCAGGCCAGAAGAAAAATCCCATCCAGGGGTTGCGGGATAATACAGGTTGTTTCCACGCGTCACATCATAATAAGGATTTGTGCCACTACTCTGATTAGCGACAGAGTAGAATTGTTGCGCAGTGGAAGGCAAATTTGCTAATTTATGTATTTGTTGCAGCATCCCTTGATTTACCAATACAAGGCCAGCGGCCCAGATTGGTGCAGCCGCACTGGTGCCCCCAACAGCTCCCCAACGCCCCTGGAAGTAGACGGCAAGCGCGTAAGCGGAGGCTGATACATCAGGCAACTGACGACTATTATGTGAATAGCGATTATTCACGCCGGTAGCATTCTGCCAGCCTGGACGTTGAAAAACCGCGCTATTGCCGCCGCCACTCCCCCACGCATTCTTGCAGCTAGATTGATTTGATCCATCAGACCAGACGGCTTCATTTGCACGCCCCTGCGTCCCATTAGGGGTAAGAACTGTGCCACCAACAGCCGTCACCCAGGGATCGCTGGCGGGGAAACTGACTGAGAGATCCCCATAACGGCGCGAAGTAAAAGCTCCACAATCTCCGCTCGCCACAAAAACAGTCATATGTAAAATGCGCGTCAATTGCTGGAAACTGCTATCCAGCGCTCGCAGATCTTGCGATGTCATATCCCCCTCGGCAGTGCCCAGGCTGATACTTACCACATTTCCAGCGCTATTATTATTTACATTATCGCTGATCAATTGCTGCAACTCATCATTGACATTGCCCCATACGTCAATTGAATTATTGCTCCCATCCGTCTGGTACACCTTAATATTCACGGAACGAGCCAGGCCCGCCACCATCTCAATATCAAGTGTTGATTCTCCGAGCGCTTCCTGAGGGCTCCCATCAATATTCGTCACGGAGAAACGGTTCGCGGGAAATTTAATACAATCAAAGTAATTCTGCACATCTTGCTTATATGCCCCGTCGATCTCGATCAGATTGACGGTCATATTCTCACCATGCAACCCTCGATTCCAGAGCTGACTATATCCATACGCGCCAGCAACCTCGCGCGGGAGCAGAGTCTGATTGAGTGGAGAGCAATCCTGTCCAGGCCTCGCCTGTGAATTTGCCACAGGTGGTTGATTGAACTGCATAGAGAAATCATGCTGCGGCACGGCACTATAATTATCAAGTCCAGTCACGGCATCAATCGAGTTCGCCAGGAAACTGGGCAACTTTGGAGCCGAGGTGGGAGCAAAAAACGTACGCCCATTATAGCTGTGCAACACAAATTTTGTTTGCAACAATTTCGCAAACGTGCTCGCCTTCGCATCAACCGACAGATTGGTACGTAATTTACTCAGCTTGAGCGAAATTCCCTGCAGGCTAAAAAAATCCTTGATCTTTTGATACGTAGCATCACTGATACCAATCTTATTAGCAAAGCCTTCCAGTTGAGAACGCTGCCCCGGCTGCCCGCGCTGCTGATCTGCCTGTTTTAATAACTTGGGATCAAGCTTAAATGTGAAACGCACATGTAACTGTGTTTTATCCGGCAGCGGCCCGGTAACAGGCGATTTCAGAGCATTGGCAGGAATGCCCAGGTTGAGATTCGTGATTTGCAACGGTTGGGGTGTACCACAACTGGCCAGTGGAGCAAGCAAGAGAAAAAAACTAAGGAAGATAGCTCGTCCAGCCAGAGAACGCCAGACTCTATACAAAAGCGCCATACAGAAAACCTCCATATACCAACCATCTCCCACAAAGGGCATGGAGCATAATTTCATAGCGCAATAGAAATATATCTATGCACCCTTGTATTACGAATGATGGGGGGAAAAGAGTTCAACCATAGGCAGTAACCATGACTCGCTTTTCTATACTGATAGATAATGTTCGCTGTTTTTGATAATTATGTCTTCTTTACGTCTATGTAATACGTGTAGAAAAAGAACTTTATAGCACGTACAAAGGAGAATAACAGATGAGTATCCATCGTTCTACAAAATCGCATTATGGTAGGACGCTACTTATCGTCTTTAGCTTCCTATCTATGCTATTTGTAGCAAGCATCAGTCATGCATATGCCAATACGGTAAACATTAATGATCAATCGGGCGTCCTGGATAGTAACAAAGTGCGCTCAGATGCTGCACATTTGCCTGTCTCTGTGTTGATTTACACAACTAAAACCTTTACGGGCGACCAGAACGAGCTTAATAATGATGCCAGGAACCATCTCTATGGCACCAATACAGTTGATATTGCAATTGACACTGCGCAACGGCACTTATCTATTCAAAGTGGCTCACAGGTTAAGTTATCGGATGGGCAGGCAAGCAATGCAGTCGATGCCTTTAAAAATAGTTTCCATAATGGCGACTATACCGGAGCAACAATTGCGGCGATCGACTCAGTCCATGATGCTCTTACGAATGGAAGTTCAAGTGGAGGAATGACGCCGGTAGGTGCTGTTGTAGGCGTGTTACTGGCCACAATATTCCTCGTCTGCCTGGTATTCTTTATCATAAGCGCCGTTCGTAATCGACGCCGTGGTGGCCCTCCCATGGGTGGAGGCAGGAGAGGAGGCAACCAGCAATGGAACAATAGCAACAATGTCTATCACCCTTATCCTGTTTACACACCTCCTCCAACAACCAATACTGGTGGTGGTTTCAGCGGGGGAGGCGGTTTCGGTGGGGGAGCAGGTGGAAGCTTCTAGCAACTTTCCTCTTTTTTTATGGGTTCTCCATCCATCAGGAGAACCCATTTTTTCTTATTGACACTTCCTCTTGTATCTTTTATCCTAACAACAATACCTGTTCACTTTCTTCCCAAAGCATTATTCTATGAAGCAAAGTAGAGAGAGCATGATACCCAAAAAGCAGCTACGCTTGATGAAGCTTGCGAGAAAAGGCAACCCACGCAGGAAACACTATCTCATTGACAGTATCCTGGCGTTGGGAAGTATCTTCTCTCTTACGGGTCTCATTTACCTGTTTCATCTTTATCCCAAAATCCCAGATAGCTTTCTGGTTTACTTACTCGCGGTTCTCGCTCTTGCAGCATTGCGTGGCCTCTATGCGTCCTTGTTTGCATCCTTATTTGCTTTTTTCTTATTTGATTTTCTGTTCATCTCTCCGGTCTATAGTTTGACGGTCGCTAAATTCACAGACATCTTGACGCTGGTTGTCTTTCTTATCGTCGCAATCATGACCAGTCAACTTACTTCGGCATTACGCCAGCGAGCGGAAGATGCAGATCGCCGCGAACGAGAAACACGTATGCTCTACGATATACTACGAGCCACAAACCGGCAAGAAGATGTCAGGCATCAACTTACGATCTTAGCGCGTTCTATTATCGAAATATACTCATCTTTAGGTATATATGATTGCTCATTTCTACTCTCTTATACGGAGGGCGAGTCTTTGCTTCTAGCAAGCGCTTATACTCCTCTGGAGCAGGTGCAACTTTCTTCTGATGAGCTTTCTATGGTAAAATGGGTACAGGAACACGGCAATCCGGTCAACCTGAAGGATACGGCAAACACGTCATACATCAATCACATCCGCTTATTAAAAGAAAAGCGCCGTCAAGCGAACAAAAAGAAAGCATATCCATATATACGCCTGATTCCATTAAAAGCTGAACAGCAAGTTATCGGTATCTTGCGCTTAAACATCGAGGAAGATGTGGATTGCATACCACTGGAAGATGGCATTAGGCAGGAATACGACCATCCTACGGCTCAGGGCATCTTTTTCTCTGCTTTCATGGAGCAGGCGGTTACGATCATTGAGCGTGGGCGACTGCGGAACGAGAGTTTACAGGCGAAGATATTGCAAAAGACGGATGCGCTCCGTTCAGCATTACTCTCATCGGTTTCACATGATTTGCGCACGCCGCTTGCCACGATCAAAACATCCGCAACAAGTTTGCAGCAAAAAGGGGTCAAATGGAACGAAGATGCGCGCCAGAGTTTTATCTCGGCAATTGAACGTGAGGCGGATAGGCTCAACGGATTGGTCGAGAATTTACTGGATATGTCACGTATTGAGGCCGGCGCGTTGCATCCGGAAAAAGTCTGGTATCCTCTCGATGAACTGGTACGTGATGTCCTGGGGCGTGTACATGGACAGCTACGGGAACGCGAAGTTCTGGTCGACATCGCAGATGCGTTTCCTCCTGTAGAAATTGATTATGTACAAATTGATCAGGTTATCACCAATATCATCGAAAATGCTATTCATCATACCCCCGAAGGTTCGCCAATTTGTATACGCATGTCCTATACAGAAAAGCAGATCCATGTGAGTATTGCTGATCAAGGTCCAGGAGTGCTCTCAGCGGAACGCGAACGCATCTTCGATAAGTTCTATCGCGTGCTTGGAGAACATCCTGTTAGCACATATTCGCGTGGCTCCGGTCTCGGACTGGCAATTTGTCGGGCTTTGATTGAGGCTCACGAGGGACACATATGGGTAGAAGCGGGAGAGAGTAGCGGAGCTATATTTCATTTCACACTTCCACTGAACGAAATAGAGGATAGTTATGAGTAAACGTAAAGCAAGCATTCTCATAGTTGATGACGAAGACGAGATTTTGCGGGCGCTCCAAAGAAGCCTTTCAGCGCATGGCTATGAAGTCTTCACGGCCAACAATGGAGAAAAAGCGCTCGCAACGATAGAGCAGCAGACGCTTCATCTTATGCTACTAGATCTTGGGTTGCCTGGAATGAGTGGATTAGAAGTATGTAAACGTGTGAGAGCACAATCTAATCTGCCAATTATTGTCATCTCGGTGAAAAACAAAGAACGTGATAAAGTCCTGGCACTTGATCTAGGGGCTGACGATTATGTTTCCAAGCCATTTGGTATTGATGAGGTCCTGGCACGCATTCGCGTTGCACTCCGCCATGCTTCCCATCGATCGGTCCAAATAG
>JACDAE010000180.1 GCA_013695595.1 Ktedonobacteraceae bacterium
ACTATTGACTTCTTTCTCGGTATTCGAATGGTATTGCGGTTTACGGGGTGCTCTACCACATTACATGATTACACAATTGTTTAAATCATTTCTATGATGGCGGCGATACCTTGACCGACCCCGATACACATGCTTGCCAGTCCATAGTGTCCACCTCGGCGGCGCAATTCGTGCGTCAGGGTGCCGACGAGGCGCCCGCCCGAAGCGCCCAGAGGGTGACCAAGCGCGATTGCACCACCGTTGACGTTGAGTTTCTCCTGGTCGATGCCCAATTCTTGAGCACAATAGAGCGATTGCGAGGCAAAGGCTTCGTTGATCTCGATCAGATCCATGTCGGCGATGCTTAAACCAGCCCGTGCCAGGGCTTTGCGGCTGGCCGGTATTGGTCCTATGCCCATATATGCTGGATCAACGCCCGCGACTCCCGTGGCAACGATCCGTGCTAAGGGCTTGATGCCAAGTTGTTGGGCCTTCTCAGCGGAGGTGAGGACCAGGGCCACTGCGCCATCGTTGATGCCAGCCGAGTTGCCAGCCGTCACGGAACCATCTGTGCGAAAGGCTGGTTTGAGCTTGCCCAATGCTGCAAGCGTCGTGTCGGGTCGTGGATGTTCGTCGCGTGCAACAACAATGGTCTCACCCTTTTTTTGCGGAATGGGTACTTCGACGATCTCTTCGGCCAACCGCCCGGATTCGATGGCCGCAACCGCCCGTTGATGGCTACGCAAGGCAAAGGCATCCTGCGCGGCACGGCTGATGCCATAGGTTGTGGCAACATTCTCCGCCGTCTCGCCCATCGTATAGGGATGGTGCATCTCTGCCAGGTGCGGATTAATGAAACGCCAGCCGAGCGTCGTATCCTGCAAGCTGATCGTGCCACGTGGGAAGGCGCTCTCAGCCTTGCCCATCACGAAAGGCGCACGCGTCATACTCTCAACGCCGCCTGCTACAAAGATATCCCCGGCACCGCATGCAATCGCCTGGGCCGCCGAGATAATCGCTTGTAAGCTTGAGCCACAGAGGCGATTGACCGTCTGACCCGCGACTGTGACAGGTAATCCGGCTAATAACAACGACATACGGGCGACGTTGCGGTTGTCCTCACCCGCCTGATTCGCACACCCGAAGATCACATCTTCGATCTCGTTGACGTCAACACCCGCCCGTTTAATTGCTTCACGGATGACTAGCGCTCCCAGGTCGTCGGGGCGTATCTCCTTCAAGATGCCGTTATAGCGGCCAAAGGGCGTTCGAACCGCTGAGATAATAACCGCTTCGTGTGCCATCTTTCAGCTCCTTCTCTTAGCGCAGATTGACCCAGACCGTTTTCGTCTGCGTGTAAGCATCGAGTACGGCATGTCCCATCTCGCGCCCATACCCGCTCTGCTTATAGCCACCGAATGGGGCTGCTGCATCGAATTGGTTGTAGGTATTGACCCAGACGACTCCTGCTTTCAAGGCTGCAGCCACCTTATGCGCTTTTTTTACGTCGTTCGTCCACACGCCGGCGGCTAACCCGTAGATCGATTTGTTGGCGCGGGTCGCTACTTCTTCCACATCCTCGAATGGCAATGCAACAACGACCGGGCCAAAGATCTCTTCGCGGGCAATCGTCATCTCATCCTGTACGCCATCGAAGATCGTGGGGCGCATAAAATAGCCTTGCGCTATATCACCGCCGGGGCGCTCGCCACCTGTGATGATCCTGGCACCTTCGTTCTTACCTGTCTCGATATAGCCTGTGACGCGGTTCAGTTGCTCTTGCGAGACCAGCGGACCCATGTCGGTTGTTGGATCAAGCCCCACGCCCACTTTCATTCTGCTTGCACCCTCGCTGAGACCACTCATTACCTGGTCATAGACCGAGGAATGAATAAACAGGCGACTACCGGCTGTACAGACTTCGCCCTGATTGAAGTAGATCGCGTTGAGTGCGCCACGAATGGCAAATTTCATGTCGGCATCTGGAAAGATGATGTTCGGCGACTTGCCTCCCAGTTCCAGCGTGACCTTTTTTAAGGTATCGGTGCAGACGCGAGCAATCTTCTTGCCGACCTCGGTTGAGCCGGTGAAGGCGATCTTGTCCACATCTGGATGGGCCACCAGTGCTGCACCGGCTGTCTCGCCGAAGCCGGGAATGATATTGACGACGCCAGCGGGAAAGCCAGCTTCACAGATCAATTCGCCCAGGCGTAGCGCGGTGAGCGGGGTCTGTTCGGCTGGTTTGAGAATGACGGTATTGCCGCAGGTGAGGGCGGGAGCCAGTTTCCAGGAGGCCATCTGCAAGGGAAAGTTCCAGGGAATGATCTGGCCGACGACGCCGAGCGGCTCGCGCAATGTATAGGTGAACATGTTGGGGATGGATACGGGAATAGTCTCGCCCTCGATCTTGGTGGCCCAACCGGCGAAGTAGCGGAAATGGTCGGCAGTCAGCGGTACATCGCCGCCCTTTGCGTACTTGATCGGCTTGCCATTGTCCAGCGTCTCCAATTGTGCCAGCTCCTCGGTATTTTGCTCGATGAGATCGGCCAGTTTGAGCAGCAGGCGACCACGTTGTGAAGGGGTAAGTTTCGGCCAGGGGCCACTCTCGAATGCCTTCCGTGCTGCCGCGACCGCCCGATTGACATCTTCACTATCACCTTCCGCAACGTGCGCCAGTACCTCGCCGGTTGAAGGATTCATGGTCTCAAACGTTTTGCCACTGGCGGACTCGACCCATTGGCCTCCGATCAACATTTTGACTGGCTGCTGCTGTAAAAACGGACTTTTTATATCAGGCGTTGCCTGTGTGGTCATGCTTTGTTCTCCTCTGTCAGACTGATTGCATCCCAAACGCGGGCTTATAAATCGCGCCCCTACACCATGATTGTTGGCTGGGTTTTGGGGAACATGGGCCATACATTTTTAATGCGTTTCGCGTAACATGAACCTCTGAATTTTGCCTGTGGCTGTCTTAGGGAGTTCGGGCAGGAACTCGATCCAGCGCGGAGCCTTAAATGACGCCAGGCGTTCTTTGACAAAGGTGCGTAGTTCATGTATCAGTACATCCGAAGGCTCGTACCCCTTGTTGAGCACAATATAGGCCTTTGGCTTGATCAGATTATCGGTATCCGGCGCACCAATCACGGCGACCTCTAAGACGGCAGGATGCGCGATGAGCGTGCCTTCAACCTCGGTTGGCGAGACCCATTGTCCACTCACTTTAAGCATATCATCGGCACGCCCACAATACCAGAAGTAGCCATCGGCATCTTGATAGTAGGTATCCCCGGTGGCGATCCAGTGGCCGTTGATCGTATCCTTCGTGCGTTGATGTTTGTTCCAATAATACGCCGTTGTGCTCTCACCCTGGATCATCAGTGTGCCCATCGTGCCCTGCGTGACGGGTTGTCCGCGCTCATCGACGATTTTCGCCTCATAGCCCGGCACAACTTTGCCCGTGCTGCCCGGTCGGATCTCACCCTCCCGGTTGCTTAAAAAGATGTGGAGGACCTCAGTGCTACCGATGCCATCCAGAATATCGACATGGAATTTCTGCTTCCAGCGCTGTTGGATGTCGGCAGGTAAGGCTTCTCCCGCTGAGACACAGAGACGCACGGAGGAGAAGTCGAAGCGCGTGTCGCCATCGGGAACGGCAAGCATGCTGGCGTAGAGGGTGGGCACACCAAAGAAGATCGTTGGCTTATGACGCTCAACTACCTTGAAGATCTCCTCTGGAAGAGGACGCCCAGGATAGTGCACGACGCTGGCCCCGACTGCGAAGGGGAAATATAGTCCGTTGCCCAGGCCGTAGGCGAAAAAGAGCTTGGAAGAGGAGAAGAGGATATCGTTTCCCGTAATATTGAGGAATGGCTTTGCATAATATTCAGTGCAGTAGGTCATGTCGTGCTGGAGATGGACGCAGCCTTTCGGAAAACCTGTGCTGCCAGAACTGTAGAGCCAGAAGGCACTATCATCTTTCGATGTATCAGCGGCCTCTAGCTGCGGTGAAGCTGTTGCGGTCCAGTGAGCAAAATCATGCAGTGTGGCCGTCTCCTGCTCATCTGGCACCAGGCTAACGACGATAACATGGCGTAGATACTTAAAGTTGGGAAGCTCTTGCCGTATCTGCTTCCACAGGCTGGCATGGATCAGCAGTACCTTTGCGCGACTATCGTTTAGCAAATAGACATAATCACGTGGCAGAAGCAAGGTGTTAAGTGGAACGGGGACTGCGCCCATCTTGATTGCGCCAAAGAAAGAGGCGGCGAACTGGGGTGAATCGAGGAGCAGCAATGCGACGCGCTGCTCTATCTCGATGCCCAGGTTAAGCAGACCATTGCCGACGCGATTGGCGAGTTCGCTGATCTGGTTGTAGGTGTAGGTTTCACCTTCGTAGTAGATGGCGGTCCTGTCACCATGCCCCTCCGTAAGGTTGCGCTCTAGAAAGGCGGTTGCGGCATTGAAGCTATTGGGCAGGACAACATTGGGAATAGATGCAACGGTGGACATAGACCATACCCTCTTTTCTTTCGTAAGAAAAAACATTCTTCAGCGAATGACCCCTGGGTGATATGCCAAATTTCAATGGACACCCGCGTTGGCAATTCCACACATTAGCGTGCCTTAAATGAAGGGGTCCGTTTTTCGATATAGGCGGCGATCCCTTCTTTGGCATCTTCGCTCTGGAAGAGGAGTTGTTGCATCTCGCGCTCGATTGCCAGACTCTCGGAGAACGAGACCTCGGAGCCCGATTGTACCGAACGCTTGATACGTCCAACCGCCCGTGCCGCCTTGTTGGGTGGGCAGAACGAATGGGCATACTTCATAACTTCGTCCCAATAATTCTCCGATTCGTAGACATAATTGATAAGGCCCAGCGTGGCGGCCTCTTCAAAGCTGATAAGCTTGCCTTCGGTCATCATTTCGATGGCCTTATTTTTGGGTAGTGCGCGTGCCAGGCGCTGCGTGCCGCCTGTGCCGGGGAGCACACCCAGATTCACTTCGGGTAATCCAACCTTGCCGCCACCGCGTCGTGCGATGCGGATATCACAGGCGAGCGCGATCTCCAAACCACCACCAACCGTGTGCCCGTTCAGCGCCGCGATGACGAGCTTGGGCGTCTGTTCCAGGCGCATCAGGGTCTCATTCGCGTGAAGACAAAAATAGTATTTGAACTCTGGCGTGACGGAGTTTAACATGCTGATCTCTGCACCCGCGCTGAAGAACTTTTCACCAGCGCCACGGAGCAGAATGACGAATACCTTCTCATCAAAGCGGGCCTGTAAGATTGCTGTGTCGAGCTGGCTCATCATCTCGTAGCTATACGTATTGGCGGGCAGGTTGTTCAGCTCAATGATTGCGACCCCATCAGTGGCCGTATAGTTCACCAGGGTGCGTTCGCTTGTGGTGGTCATGTATTTGTCCTTTCTGGAATAACATGTACATCGTCTTTGATGTACTCAAAAGGTGTACGACAGTTGTTGCAATAGTATTGTTCAGTCAGGAGTTGCTGGCCGAACAGTGAAAAAAGCTCTGTATTGGTCGACCTGCAATAAGGACAGGTCACTGTTGGTGGCGTAGCGGACGAGCCAGGATGAGCCTCCATATTCATGATAACCTCCTGGTGGTGGCATCCCAGGCCGACCAGGGAAGTTCGTGGGTTGGTTCCCAGGTTTTTTTGGTGGCATTAAAAGAGATGGAAATGGGGATCTCCAGATTGCTTAATGTGGGCATAATTTTGTGCAGATACTGGCTGCGCAGTTCGGCGGGAGATGCGTCGAGAATGCCTTCCTTATATAAGCGTTGCATGTCAGGATCATTGTCGGGACCGAACCAGCAGAGGGTTTCATTCCAGAGCCGGGTGAGCGACGCGATGAGCGCTACCTGTACGCCACCTCCCATATTGGCTAAACGGCGCACCCAGCCTTCGCCATGCACAAAATGGACGCGTTCCTCCTGTATCACTTTGCGTGCTCGCTGGCTCAAAGGCTCGTAGCTGGAGTTCTGGGCTGCCTCGAAGAAGGTGGTCAGCGCGGTATCCAGGAGAAAGTTTGTCGCCACGAAGTCGGACCAGCCCTGAAAATCGTGGTCCAGATAGGACAGATGATAGTGCAGTGTGCGTGTGACTGGATCGACCTGTGCCGGATCTTGCGCGGCCTGCGTAAAATCCTCTAAGAGCGGATACAGGGTGCGTGCGTGCCCCAGTTCATCCTGCGTCATGGCGGCGGCAGCGACGGCAGCTTCCAGGGTAGGAGCGCCGTTGCTCCAGTAGGCGTAGCGTCGTGCGATGGCCTGTTTGTTATCGGCAAGTGATGAGAGCAGCGCGAAAAGCGCGGCGTTATCGATGCGTGTACCTGTTGCCATATGCCATCTCCTATGCATTTCCACTATTTGAGAGGTAGACTTTCCTCGCTGGAGGCGACTGGAGCTACCATTTCTTCTCGACCCGCTTGAGGGTACTAAAAGAAACTATGATGCGATAACAGTAACGATCGTCTCGCGTGGTATGATGACCATCTCAATCCAACTAAATTCGTCAAAGATGCTTTGTGCGTAGACTTTTGCCAGCTCAACATCATCGGCCATCACGTTTCCAACCTCATAGAGCGGCTCATCGTACTTGCGTCGTGCATAGACCTGCCAGACGTGGCTTTCGGTGATTGCAGCGCGTCCGGTATTATGTGTTGGTGTGGCCTGGCTCATGCGGATATCCCCCATGTACGCATAATATCGATCCCCTCTTCGCTGAGGCGCTCTTTGCTCCAGACGGGACTCCAGACGACCTCGATCTGCACCTCTTGAATGCCGGGTTCTTGCAGCAGGCGTGTGCGCACATCTTCGAGAATGAACTCAGTTGCCGGACAGCCCATCGCCGTGAAGGTAAGCTTGACCTGTACGACCCCGGCGGATGCCTGTAGATCGACGATCAGGCCCATGTCTACCACGCTGATCGGGATCTCAGGGTCCATCACCTCGCGCAAGGCATCCCACAACTGTGGGCAGGATGTATTGGTGGCATATGGTGTTTGCAATGATGGATATGTTGTCGTCATGCTTCTTGCTCCAACAGACGTATCATCTCGCGTCGTCCACGCTGAACCAGTCCAACAAACTCTTCATTCATAGGTCCACGCCCCTTCCAACGTTGCATAACATCGTTCCAGCTACAAGCCCCATCTTCAAGCAACCAGCGTTTCGCCTTTGCATCGAAATGGGCGGGAAATGGACAATCGATGAGGTATTTTTGCTGCTCCTCATCATAATGTGCGGGCACTTTGAGGTTAAGTTCGGTGCACAGTGGGACCGCCGTCGTCATCCAGATCTGGCGCAATTCGTCGTTGCTGTGACCTTTAAAGCCATAATCAAGCTGTTCGCCATGCTTCTTCAGGTTATCGGGCAGCCCGAACCATTCGACGGTGAGCATAAACATCCAGTCTACCGCGTGTTGTAGCGCCTCATGACCCTCTGGCGTATGGTTGATCTTGCGCATATTTTGCTCACCGTGGCGCAGGTGGAACGTCTCCTCTTTATCAACCTTGACCAGGGCACGTTTCCAGGGGCCGAACGTGGTGCTGCGATAGATGTCGCCCAGCAGGGTGTAACCCGCGCGATCGTAAAACGCGTTCGCCACCACCATCTCAACCCAGCTATCCAGGGCCACATCAAAGGCATAAGGATATTTAAAATCGCGTGGGGCACGCTCAAAGATCAGTTTATCGGTGTCAACCCCCAGGTCGCGCAGCAACCGATAAGCGATATGCGCATGACCAAGTTCGTCCTGAATGATGGAGACCGCCGACCCGAAATTATTGAGTGTGGGCGCATACACGGCGGCGCGATAGTACGCCGGTGCACTGATCAGTTCCGTATCGGCTGAAACCGTGAGGATGCGTTTGATCCCCTCCAGATAGATGGGACTCATATGTTCAAGCGACTCGACCAGTTGCTGTTTACGCAAACGTTCGAGCACAGCCTCTTCGCTTTGTAATGTGGCCGGTGCAAGAGAAGCCATAAATCCTCCTTCATATCAAGCCCGTGAATGTTTCCCGATGGCGTAGTGCTCTGTCAATCTTCAATCAACCGGGGAGAATCTCATCAACGTAGCGACCCAATTTATAGCGTCCTCAATTTATTGGCCTTCTCCTGGGCGGTGAGCACCTCAATAAATTGAGGACGCTGTAAATTGGGTCGCTACGCCGGTGCAATGACATTTGACAGAGTACTACGCCAGAACCCATGATGTATTTTACCTATAGATTTTTGAACGCTTAGTACGTTTATACCCTACAGAAGGAAAAAAAGCAAGATATTACCCTGTATATCTTGACAAAATGTCGATTTGCGATTACCATTAATTTAAACGATGTGTAGAAAGCGTACAAATGTGATCAAATATATTTGTCAAGATGGAGCACCCAAAATCGAAGACAACAAAGGTAGGGGCGCGGTTCACAAGCCCATCGTAACGCCCAACAAGCCCGTTGCATCATCCGACAAGCCCGTCAAGCGTGAGCGTATCACTCAGCAGGCGATTGTCGCGGCGGCAGCAAGATTGTTTGCCCAGAAGGGTTTTGGAGCAACCAGCCTGGAGGATATCGCCGATGTATTGGGGGCAACCAAGGGTGCGCTTTATTATCACGTCAAAAATAAAGAAGAGATCCTGCGCCTGATCTATATGATGGTCTTGACGGTCAGCGAAGAGCCGTTGCGCCGCATCGTCGAGGCCGATACACCTCCACAAGAGAAGTTGCGCCGGGCCATAGAGCATCAGACGACCGTCGCCGCCGATCGCTCACCCGCCATGACGGTCTTCTTCCGTGAGCAACACCACCTCACAGGTCCGTTTGCAAAAGAGATATTACTACGCAAAAAAGTCTACGAGCGCTATTTTGAACGTATCATTGAGGAAGGTCAACAGGCGGGTGTTTTCAAGGCGGACGTAGACGCGAAGATGATCGCCTTTGGCCTGCTCGGCATGTGCAATTCGCTCTCCCAATGGTATCACGCGGCTGGCAGCTACACCCCGCAGAGCATTGCTGCCATGTTTGAGAATATCTTTGCAACGGGATTGCAGGGGTAGGCATCCAGGCGGCGGGCGGGTCCACCCACCCGCCGCGTAAACAATTAACCCGTCACCTGCGCGATAACCTCCTCATCGCTCACATCTTTTTTGACCGTTCTCTGGCCCACAAAGAAGAGGATGATCCCCACAATAAGGGAGAGGATGCCGATGCCACCGATCCAGAAGAGCCACTGCCCATAGGAGACCAGCGTCGTCCAGGGGCCGGTGAAGGTGACATAGACCCCGAAGGCACTGGCAACCATGCCCAGGATCGAGCATAGATAGAAGACCCAATCTGGGGCCAGCCGCGTGCGTGCAAAGGTGTCATGATATTTGTAGCGAATGATGATCACATCGATGAATAGGATCACCATTGAGACGCACCAGATCACCGTCACCGCCGCTTGCAAGATATCATAGACGACTGTCGAAAGATCGCCCGGCTTCAGTCCTGTGTTGAGGGTATAGGGTACCACAATAAAGGCGATGATCGTGAAGAAGGCCGCGATAATCGTCTGTACCAGCACGGCAACCCAGGGCACGCGATTGGCATTCACTTTACTAATGAATGCAGGTAGGCGACGATCAAGACCGGAGACGAAGAGCAAGCGACCAAAGGAATAGTTGTAGACGGCTGTGTTAAAGAGGAAGAAGCCGATGAAAATGATGTTGACGACGATGCCCAGGAAGGGACCGGCGTTGCCAAAACCGAGCAGAACGGCCTCCGCGATTGCCGCAGGACTGCCCTGATCCTTGATAGGAACGGCGACCATGACCCCAAAGGTGCCGAGCAGATAAGCGGCCATCACCACGATCGAACCCCAAAGCAGGTAACGGGTGATGGAGCGTACTTCGTTAATCTCGACGCCCATGTTCAGGGGCACCTCGATCCCTAGCAGCGCCAGAATGACCGTGCCATAGAATGTATAGTTGCCAGAACCGGGCAGCCAGCGATGTGGTGAATAGTCCACGGGCGCGGCATGACCTCCAATAAGCGAGATGAGGCCCGCGATACCGATCAGCAAGATCGCGCCACCGTATGCAACGAATACGATATTGACGAAATTCTGGGTCACCCGAAAACGTAAGATGGAGAGCACAAACGAGAACGCAACAACAAGAATAATAACGATCCCTTGTTGCCAGGGATCTTGCAGGAAGTTCCCGTTCAACTGCTGGATCAGCGAGACGACGGCATCTCCGGTTGCGATCATCACCAGGATGCCGGGCCACCAGGCACAGAAGCCAGCGAAGAAGCCCAGGAACGCTCCAAAGGCTTTCGTCGTCCACACATAGATAGAGCCTTCGCCTGGAAACATCAGTCCGAGTTGGCCCGTGACGATTGCGCCAGGAATGAGAAAGGTGAGAAAGCCCAGCCCCCAATAGACGTAGGCAGCCGGTCCGGCCCCACCTGCAATAACGGCTGAATTGCTGATGAAGAGGACGATAGCGACAAAAATAGCGACCATGTCAAAGGAGTTGAGGACTTTGGGGAGGATGCCTCCGGCGATCCGTTCAGAGCGTAAGACCGCGCCGTTGCCTCCGTCTGCGGTTGTCGTCATACTTGTGCACCTGCCTTTCAGAGGTGTTCGCCTGTTTGCTATAGTGCTAATAGTACACGAAAGAGGGGCTATTATGGAAGGTATTTGCAGGGGATATAGTGTCTTTTGCTAGATTTACATGCCCGTAGACCCGATGCACCAATGGTAGGTCCTTGGGCGGAGGCCGCACACGCCCCTATAGTTTAAAATTCTTCCTGGCGATTTGAATGCCACGTATTATAGTCGATAAACATGCCATTTTCCACAACAAGGAAAGAAGGAAGTGTTACAAATAGTTTTGACCGTTTTGTTTTAATCTTGAGCCGATAGATTGCGAGATCCTCGTTCCCTTTGCCCGTATATCCTACGCGGCGGGCGATTCCGCAAATGGTTTCAGGTTGCTTAAGGGGCGCGATCTGGATTTTCCCCATTGTCTGCTTCGTTGTAATGCTTTGAATCGGTGGTGTGGGAACAAATATTTGTTGTAGCAATCCCTCTACCTGCTCTTGCATGGGGAGATCTCTCCTTGTGGAATATTGTGGAAAAAGTTTATGGAAACATCTTAACTATACAAGATCTCTAGCATAGAGACAAGTGTTGTAATAAATTTGCCCGCATACTTCCAGGTGAAAATGATGATGGGGTAGTGCTCTGTCAAACGTCATTGCGCCCCCGGCCCCATCTATGAAGACATCAGAGGTAGGGGCGTGGTCACCGCCCGTGGAGCTTTGCCGTTTAATACAGGGTATTTTTGAAAAGATCAAGCACAAGCATGCCCGTTTCTTCTCTGGCTTCAGGTGCGATCTGAAGACGCTCTTCGATAAGCATAATATAGTGTTGGCATTGACGTGTAAGAAAGCTGGCGTCATGTTCTTGTAAGAATGGAGATTGGCGCTCTATACGTACGGAAGTTTTAAAACATTGATTGGCGTGCGTATAACAGTCGGAGGCATAGGCCGGGGTTGTGGCTGAGCGTCCCAGTTCTTCAGCTACTTCTCCGGCTGCTGAGAATAGTGCTGCAATGCCGATGGGATGGGGCGTTAGCCTGTTCTTGCTCATATCTGGCAGGCGCGGTAATGCCTGAAGCCGTTGCGCCTCCCTGGTACCTGATGCGAGAGCATTGTGCATGAGTGAACGTAGTAGCTCAGGTTTTGTTATTGTATCGAGGGCCTGCTGGCAAAGATGGGCTGCGTGTGTGCGGTCACGTAGCGCCGTATTACTATACCCTTCCAGGCGTGCTATGGCAGCGCGTTGCACATAAACGCTGACGAGAGTGGATAGAGCCGTATACACCACGATTTCTAGATCAGGAGAAGGTTGGTTGCTAATGAGCATTGTCTCGTTCCAACTCAGGAGGACCTGACGACATTGTTCCCCTGCTTCATCAAGAAAGGTTGCGCATTGCAATGATTGTATGGATTCGTTATTTTGTGTGCGTTCCAATGCTACCTGACGACGTAACGAACAGATGCTAAGCAAAACGTTGGCGTGTAACAGGCGGACTTTCGATTCACCTGTGCGGTTGCTACTGATCTGGTAAAGGGTGCGGCTTTGCAAGAGAAAGCTTGCAGCTTGTTGCAGCAAGTGTTCTTTTTCTTCATAAGAGAGCCTTGTAAAATTCGGTTCTTGATAAATCGATGCGTACCTGCAATAACCTAATCCTACGTAGATTTGTCCTGCTATATCTATATTACTGTTTGAGCGTAAAGATTGGCGTGCATGCTCATAGTGTTCAAGTGCATCTGTATGGTTATTGAGTGCCCGGAAGTCATCACCGCAGTGAAGCTTTATTTTTAAGAAAAGGGCAGACATTTTCCTATCAGTTTCATCCAGTTCCAGCAGATGTAATGCGCGTTGATGATAGCCCAATGCCGTCTGATAGGTGAAGGTGAGGGCGAAATTCGTCCCCAGGGCATCGAGAATGACGGGTTGGTTTTTTGTGGGGGAGAGTACAAGGGCACGTTCCAATAAAGGTTGAGAGTCCACAAGATTTCCCTGTTCTTGCAAGAGCAATCCTTTCATCAAGCAGTAGCGAGCCTGTTTCGGAAGTGGAAGATGGAGCAATATTTCCATTGGAAGTGCAGAGAGCTTCTGTGAGAAAGAGGTATGGGGTAATTCAGCCCCTTCCAGAACCATGTCTAACAGTTCAATACTCTCATCCATCTCATCATCGTTCTCAAAGGAGGAGACGAGTTGAGTCGAATGTTGTGGAAGATGTGCAGGTTGTTCAGCAAGTTCTCGAAAGTAGTCAACCGACTGATCCAGTTGCTCAGCAAAGAAGCGTAGGGCAGCGTAAGATGGAACGATTTTTTCACGTTCAACGGCACTGACATACGATTTTGAGAAGTGTTCTCCACCCAACTCAGTCTGGGTCATTCCGCGTTGTCGTCGTAACTGCCGAATATATTCGCTAATTGGCGTTTGCATAAAGCTCTTTCTGAAGAATGATACTTCTATTGCGCTTGTTTTGAATTTATACTCTTTATTCCTACTAGCAATCCTCCAGGTTGAGCATATGGTAGAGATATGTAAAGGTATTTTATATATTGTAGCGCAAGTTTCTCTAATGATCAAGCAATTTCGAGAAAATCTTCCTTTTACAGTAAATTCTAAGGAAATCGGAGAAAAGCATTTATGGAAGAGATCATTATTAGGATGACTTTTTGCAGATCGACCAACGTAGTGTCCTACCAAATATCATTGCATCGGTGTAGCGAGATTGTCTCCGGTTGACTGAAGATTGACAGAGTAGTAGGGGCGCGGTGAGCGGAGCGAACAAGCCCGTGTGCTCCTCTCCACCTCACCCCCATTTTCACCTCATGCGACGATGAGAACGTTTGAGCGTGTACCTGATGAAAACTTTTGTGGAAAAGGGGAGGATTGTATATATTGACATAGCCATCAAAGAAGTTTATAGTAATGCTAGATGTTGAAAGCGGATCGAAGAAGATGTGGTTCGCTCACTTTTTTTATGTGATGGATAGAGAAGAGAGTGGGATTCCGTGAATACTGTTGAGCAAGATACTGTTCAATCCAGTGATCTGGTTGTAGTTGGATCTTCTGCTGGCGGTATTGAAGCGCTTTCCATTCTTGTGAGCACGTTGCCGGAAGATTTTCCTGCACCCCTGGTACTGGCACAACACCTCGACCCCAATCACCCCAGCTTACTTGATGTTATCTTGCGAAAACGCACCAGCCTGATCGTTGAGATCGTACAATCAGATACACAATTGCATCCAGGTAGAATCTATGTTGTGCCCGCAAATCGCCACGTCTCCATAAGAGATCACCATGTCTATTTGACGGAGGATCGCGCGAAGCGGCCTCGTCCCTCTGTGGATACGCTGCTTTCCACTGCTGCGGCATCGTATGGGGATCATCTAATTGCCGTTATCCTTACGGGTTCCGGATCGGATGGAGCTTCTGGTGCGGTTGATGTAAAAAATGCGGGTGGAACGGTGATTGTGCAGGATCCTCAGACTGCCCGTTATCCCTCCATGCCTCTGGCACTCCTACCCACCATCATCGATTTCGAGGAGAGTATTGAACGTATTGGCCCCCTGCTCTATAATTTGCTGAATGGAGCCAATATTCCGCAAGCGGAGGAGCGAACCGAAGATGTCTTGCATGATATTCTTGGGCAGGTAAGTCGACAGGCGAGCATCGATTTTCGCCCTTACAAAACGTCGACTATTCTGCGTCGTATCGGGCGTCGTATGGCTGTGACGCATACGCAAACGATACGGGAATATGCGAATTATCTAAAGCATCACTCTGAAGAAGTAGGCGAGCTAGTGAAGGCCTTCCTCATCAATGTTACGCAGTTTTTTCGCGATGCCGATGCCTTCGCCTATCTTAAAAGCGATCTCTTGCCCGCTTTGCTTGAGCTTGCACGTCAGCGAGATCATGTTTTGCGTTTCTGGACAGCGGGCTGTGCAACAGGGGAAGAACCTTATTCGCTGGCGATGTTGCTCGCGGATCTTCTGGGTGCGGAACTGGCTGAATGGAGCATTAAGATCTTTGCGACGGACCTGGATGGGGCGGCCATTACCTTCGCCCGCCATGGCCTCTACTCCGACAATCTGCTTAAAGGAATCCCCCATGATTACCTGGAGCATTTTTTTGAGCGTGTCGATCATGGCTATCGTATCTCGAAAACGCTGCGGCAGATGGTTATCTTTGGACAGCAAGACCTCAGTCATAGTGCTCCTTTTCCCCATATCGACCTGGTGCTCTGTCGCAACGTCCTGATTTATTTTACGCCCGAACTCCAGGACTATGTGCTCAACCAGTTTGCCTTTTCCCTTAATCCCGATGGATTTTTGTTTTTAGGGAAAGCAGAAACCGTGCGCCCGACGCAATTATTTTATGAATTAGAGAATAAGCACTGGAAAATGTATCGCTGCATCGGTAATGCGTTGCCCCAGACTGGACAGCAAGGGCTTTCGGATCTCAGAATGTCTTCGTTGGGGAAGAACGCTATGAACCGCTCATCGCGCTCATTGGGAAAGGTGCAGGTAGACCAGGAACCTCAGCCCCTTGCAATAGAGCTAGGACAGCTACGCCGTTTCAACGAACTTCTCCTGCGTTTTCTGCCCCTCGGTGTCGTCATCATTGATCGTACCTACCACATTCTGACCGCTAATAGTACCGCCCGTCGCCTGCTTGGGTTGCGTGATATGGCAGTGGACCAGGATTTTCTGCATACTGTACATGGCATCCCTTATCACGGGACGCGTGCAGCCATCGATGCCGTCTTCCATGAGCGTAACTTTATTACTCTATCAGAAGTTGAACTTGAAACATCCTCAGGTGGGAATGGACGCTTTGTGAGCCTTTCTATCTCGTTAATGCAACTGGAGCCAGGGTTACCTGATCTCGCCACTATCAGCGTAAGTGACGTAACGGATCAGGTCCAGATCCGCCGCCAACTTGAGAATGTCCAGACGGAACAGTCGCAGTTAATGCAAGAGCTGAGTACAGCTAACAAGCGTCTGAGCGATATGAATAAAGAGCTTATGGATGCCAATGAGGAGTTGCAGGTTGCCAACGAGGAACTCATGTTGACACACGAGGAGTTACAGGCAAGTATCGAAGAGTTCGAGACGACGAACGAAGAGTTGCAGGCCACCAACGAGGAACTGGAGACCAATAATGAGGAGTTGCAGGCCACCAACGAGGAATTGGAGACGACCAACGATGAATTGCGTGCTCGTACAGGCGAAATGCAGGAACTGACGACTGTTCTGGAGAATGAGCGTGTGCGCCTCTCCGAGATGGTGGAGTTTGCCCCTTTCTATATCCTGGTCTTGCGTGGTCCAGCCTTAACGGTCGAAGCATATAATCCCCGCTATGCGCGTTTCCTGGCAGCATCCGATGTCCAGGGGCACGGACTGGAGGAGGTCATCGACCTCTTCTGGGAGCCGAGTGCCGGTTTTACTTTGATGCGCCTCGCACGCGACGTATACGTGAAAGAATCGCCTAAAACGTTAGCGCGTATTCGGACTATATTCCCTGGAACACGGCAAGGGGCATCTAGTGAACAACGAGAAGGGTACTTCTCCTACACGCTTGTCCCTTCTCATGACGCTTCTGGTCGCGTGGATGGCGTGATCATCTATGCCTCTGATGAGACAGAGCAACATGCGCTAGAACTACAAGAAGAATTGGATCAGCTCAAACTGGTCTTCGCTCATACCAGGGCAGTGGCTCTGGCTCTCTATGATGGGCAAACAGAGACATTATTAATGGGCAGTCCACGCTACCTTGAACTGGTCGCCCAGGCACATCATGAAACTCCAGATGCCGTCCCTGGTCACACCTGGCAAGAGATGCCATTACTCATACCCGGCGAAGATCCTATGCAACACTGGAAAAATGTAATTGAGGGTCGAGCTACGTTCCGTATTTCAGAGCTTACCCTCGCGTTCTCGCAGGATGGACCTGCGACGGTCTGGGATTACACCCTTACTCCCATTATCGATACAGATCTGGATCGCGTGCGCTATATGCTTGTTTCTGCTGTGGAGATTACGGAGCAGGTGCGCGCGCATGAAGACCTTGAGCAGATAGAACAGTTGAGAAAAGAATAAACTATGAAAATCACCTGGAGAGGCGTTATTCCCGCCATCACGACCCGTTTCCATCAAGATTACAGCATCGATCACGCGTTTTTCGCCGACCATTGCCGGTCTCTCGTCGATGCAGGCTGTGTTGGACTGATCACACCGGGATCACTGGGCGAAAGTGCCACCCTGAGTTTTCAAGAGAAGATTGCCTTACTGGAAACGGCTGTACATGCTGTGGGAGATCGCGTGCCCGTGATCTGCGGCGTCGCGGCCCTCTCCACCGCTGAAGCCGTCCGTCTTGCATATACGGCTCAATCCGCAGGCTGCAGTGGTCTGATGGTCCTGCCTCCTTATGTCTACTCCACCGATTGGCGCGAGATGAAAGCGCATGTGGCAACCGTCATTGCCTCCACTTCTCTTCCCACAATCCTGTACAATAATCCACCTGCATATAGCACAGATTTCTTGCCAGAGCAGATTGCTGAACTGGCAAGAGAGAATGCGAACCTTGAGGCCGTCAAAGAATCCAGTGCCGATGTGCGGCGTATCACAGCGCTACGTGTGTTGCTCCAGGGTCGTCTTGAATTGCTTGCAGGTGTTGACGATTGCATTGTAGAGAGCATCCAGGCTGGTGCGGTCGGCTGGGTCGCTGGCCTGGCGAATGCTTTTCCGAAAGAAGCGGTTGCATTATTTGATCTTGCTATGCAGGTGCATGCGGGAAAAAAAGATGCCACCAGCATCGACCCTCTTTACACCTGGTTCTTGCCTCTATTACGCCTGGATACTGGTGCAAAGTTTGTACAATATATCAAGTTGGCCCAGGAGATGGCAGGTGCAGGCAGTGCCCGCGTTCGTGCTCCGCGCCTGGAATTGGCCGATGCAGAGCTTGAGACAACAAAGCGTATTATCCAGCATGCGCTAGATACACGCCCGTCGTTTCCACGTAGTTAGGACATAAGTAGCTCAGTCCCCATCTTTTTTCTGAACTGCCAATGCATTTTCAATTGTATCGAGAAGCTCACGCAAATTAAACGGCTTGCGAATACTGAGCAGGTTGCGTTTACGGAGTTCCTTAAATGGCGGGTTGGCGCTCATGAAGATCGTTGGCACCTGGGAGAGCGTCTCCATTGCATGCATGCGATCATAGAGATCCAGCCCGTTAATGCGTGGGAGATAGTAATCGAGCAGAAAAAGATCGGGAAATGTCTCCTCGATGATCCCTAACGCCTCCATTCCATCAATTGCCAGCAGTGTACGATAGCGAACGCCCATGTAGAAGCTCTCCTGCTGCAATGCCTCTAGAATCAGTGCACCTAGATCCTCATCATCTTCAACAATGAGAATCGTTTTTTCCCGTTGTTCTTTTCCACTCATAACTTCTTGTATCACTGGTTCTGTTTGCTCCGTATAATCTAATACTTGAACTGGTGTTCCTTCGGGATATAAACGCGCCATAGAGCACCGCTCCTTAGTAAAAAACTGTCCTTTTACCTTTTCCTGCTTTTAGTATACTCCTGACATAAAAAACTCAGCTTTTTGCGTCGAGCGTATACTTTTTATGATACGTCTAGTTGCTTGTTGAAGGGAACCGTTGAGGGAAAATATCTATGCAGCATCTATTTTCTACCCATGAAAGGCGTGGTAGTCTGGTGAAGCAGATACGTACGCGCCTCTTCTTCAACATGGGGCTTTTGCTCGTTGTCCTGATTATTCATCTTAGTGTGAGTATTCTTACCTCGACTCTACAGCATAATGCGAGCATCGACAGCCTGACGTTACGTGACGATATCAATGGACTCCAGAGTGCGATGGTTGATCAAGAAACGGGCATACGCGGCTACATCGCGACGGACAGCCCCATCTTCCTCGAACCGTTTCATGCAGGCCGTGAGACATATCTTGCGAAACTGATACAGGTGCATGAAATGCTCGACACCAATGATTTCGGTAACACGCGTGCGACCCTGCCGGAGGCTGAGGTGCAGGCTAACACATGGTACCAAAATTATGCGCGAGTCCAGCTAGCGAATATGCAAAATGGTCATAGGGCGCTTGCATTACAGGAAAATACCATCCAACAAGGGAAACAGCTTTTTGATCGCTATCGTCTGGTCGCAGCGCATTTACAGGATGAGTCTCGTCTGGACGTGGAGCAGCAACAACGCTGGATGGATACGCTCAACATAATTGCCACAGGCATCTCTTTGTTTCTCTCTTTCCTGGTTATTCTCCTCCTCTGGCGTATGTTTACACGCTTTGCCAGTGCGCTCTATCGTCAACTCGCCATTCTTGAGGATACTTCCAATCGTTTAGGTGAGGGTGATTTTGCGACCCGTGTTCCCGAATTGGAGAGCCTGGAACTTTCTCAGCTAGGGAAGACCATTAATACGATGGCAGAGGCCTTGCAAAAGCAAAGTACGGCACAAAAAGATCGCGATGTTATGGAGAGCG
Organism: Ktedonobacteraceae bacterium; assembly: GCA_013695595.1. GTDB lineage: Bacteria > Chloroflexota > Ktedonobacteria > Ktedonobacterales > Ktedonobacteraceae > JACDAE01. Next base: position 19,101 of record JACDAE010000180.1, read on the forward strand.
TGCTTCAGCTCAACACCTTGCTTACAAGCACCCTTGATTTTGATACATTGGTTACCTCTTTTCTGGATAAGGCGCTAACCCTGCTCCATCTTCAACTTGCCGCTCTGTACCTGTATGACGTGCGTGAAGAGCGCCTGGTATTGGTTAGTGCGCAGGGCTTTGACTTTGCCGAACTGACGCGGGAGTTTGCTCTTGGCGAAGGTATGATTGGGAGCACCGCTTTGAAGCGTTCCCCTTTCTATATCCGTGCCCCTGTACCGAGCGAGGCGGGCAATTTCATCGCCAAAACGGTGTTGGGAAAGGCCCTGCCCGGAAGTATGTATCATCTCCCCTTGATCCAGGGAAAAGACCTGCTCGGCGTCATGGTTTTTGGCTCACTCTATTCGATGACTGAACAGGCGCGTAACATTCTCAACGTCGTCTCCAGCAACCTCTCAACCGTCATCAGCCATACGAAGGCGTATGAACGTATTCAGGCCCAGGCCGATGAACTGGCTGCTAAAAATCGTGATCAGGAGCAGATGAACGCCGCATTACGTATTCAACGCAACGAACTGCGCGTCCTCAATAGCACCCTTGAAGAGGCCAATGAGGCGCGTACCCAGTTTCTGTCAACCATGACGCATGAACTGCGCACGCCCTTAACGGCTATTCTTGGGTTCAGCCAGATTATCTTGCGCGATCTAGAATACAAGCAGCGCGACGAGCAACGCAGCCGCGATAACATTGAGCGCATCATCAAAAATGGCAATCACCTGCTCGACTTAATCAATGATACGCTGGACCTGCTCAAAATCGAGGCTGGACGCATGAACGTGAATATCTGTGCGGTACAATTATCCGAGCTTATCTCCGATGTCATTGAAGAAATACGCCCTCTCGCGAGCGAAAAAAAGTTGCCTTTGCGGACGCATTTTGCTGGGGATATTGACGAGATCCAGAGCGATCCTGACAAACTCCACCAGATTTTGCTCAACTTGATCTCCAATGCCATCAAGTTTACCAGTCAGGGCGAAGTGTGTGTAAGCGTGATGCATCAGGTACCCCCCGAAGGCGAGGAGCAGTGTGTGGCAATCACCGTCAAAGATACCGGCATTGGGATCGCACCAGAGGCGCAGGAGCACCTCTTCGACGCGTTTTATCAGGGCGATAGCAGCATCACACGTAAATATGGCGGAACAGGTCTGGGCCTCTCAATTGTACACCAGTTAACTTTCCTGTTAGGTGGCACGCTAGAGCTTGTGAGCAGCCCTGGGCAGGGAAGCGCATTTACCGTCTACCTTCCCCCTGTGCTCGTTATCGATCCCAGCGAGCAGGAGACGCAGGGTGTAGGAACGGAGGGTGTGCCCGTGCATCACGCCTCCACACCTGTGGGACTATGATTCCATGATCGTACTAAAGCCATGCCACATGCAGACGATTGAGAATTTTACGCACCGGTCCCGATTCCATTTCCTCAATGTTGAGGCGTCGGGCGATAATCAAGAAGACCAGAGCACCGATCCCTAGCTCAATCAGCAACTTGATAAGGGCCAGAAAAATCCCACTTACGGAGAGCGTATGGCTGGTCGTTGTATTAATCACGTGATCGAGGATAGTACGCATGATAAAGAGCGTAACACCCATTCCCAGTGAAGCGACCAGAGCACGCCCCAAGAAGTTGGCAAGGGCGCGTACCTCAAACCCACCCACGCGCCGTGATAGGACGATAAAGAGTGCCACCACCTCAATAATACTGGCGACCGATGTTGAAAATGCCAGTGCCGCCAACCCCCACTGGATACCCAGGACCGAAAAATTGATCAAGACGATACTGAGAGCAATCTTCAGCACAAATTGGGCCACGCTAATCACAACAGGCGTCTTGCTATCGCGCATCGCATAAAAGGCGCGGGTGAGGATCTCTACAGCGGCCAGAGCAGGTAACCCCACCGCAAAAAAGCTCAGCGGGATCGCTGCGAATTGAGCGTCTTTCAGCGTAAATTTCCCATGTTCCAGAAGGACCTGGATGATCGGTAGCGCCAGGACAATCAGTCCAATACAGGAAGGGATAGACAGAAAAAGGATGCTGCGCAATGTTTCCATAATAGTACTACGTACGCGATCGAAGCGTTCGCGTGCCACATAGCTTGCCAGTGCCGGGAAGGCCGCCGTTGAGACGGACGAGCCGAAGATAGAGACTGGTAGTACAAGGATGGCGAACGCCTGGATGTAGTCGGTTGTAAGGCCCTGAACCACCTGGGTGCTGACAAAACCACCCAGAAATGAGAGGAGGTTGCGGTCGACCACCGTACTGAACGAAAGCATTGCAGCATTAATCGCACGTGGCACCATCTGCCGACCGATCTGTCGCACGCCTGGATGCCGCCAATCAAAAGAGAAGGTGTAGCGCATCTTAACTTTGAACAGACCGGGAATCTGCACGCCAACCTGAAGGATTGCGGCGAGTACGACGCTCCATGTCGCTGAATAGATAGCGATAGTGCTTATGGATGCTCCCCGCGCATGAATAGAGAGAAAGAAGCCAGGCAACAGGCCAATAATCAAGCCAGCATTATAGAGAATGGTCCCGATTGCAGTGCGCGTGAAGTCCTGTTTCGCGTTGAGCACAGAACTCACAATCACACCTGAGCCCAGCACAATAGCCTGTAGGAGCATAATACGTGTCAGGGTGATCGCCAGCATCTGGTCAGCCAGAGAAAAGATCTTACTCACAGGAGCGTAGAGGGGTACGAGGATTGGAGAAAGGAGCATGGCGATGAGGGAAAAGCTGATCATCACGATCACGGAGATATTAAGGGCACTGCTCGCAATATGCCATGCGCTCTTTTCATCCTTCAACCCTTCCGCATAGCGTGTGAAAACAGGAATGAAAGCCGAACTCAATGCCCCGCCAGCAACGACTGTGAAAAGCAAGTTCGGAATGACGTATGCCTGTAGATATGCATCAGAGATCCCACTTGCTCCAAATACATAGGAGAAAAGGAATGTACGCACCAGGCCAAGTATGCTGCTGAACATAAATGCGCTGGTGATCAGGAATGCCGCGCGTGCTACTTTGACGCGCTGGATCATTCCGGTATCCTGTGCCCCTTCACTTGCCGCTACTAGCCCCTCATTTGGCGAAGGTATAGAATATGACTGTGCAACGGCAACCCTGCTTGATGGGGCGTTGTTTACCAGCCCGTTTGATATCCCTTGTATCCCAGATGCGCTCCAATCTCCCGGCGTGCCAGGATTTGCATCACGATTGGTTGTTTTACCTCTTCTAAAAAAAGCGCCGAGGCTTCTTTTATCGGGAAGGAGCGTGCTATCGTTTGCCAGCATGCCCGATGCTTTCCGTTGCTGAAGCGCTTCAACATTTGGATAGTCACGCGCTGGTTTATTGCGTATGCGCTTCTCCCGTAACTCTTTAAAACGTTTCTCGCGTATACGTGGGAGAGAAGATGTAGGTTGAGGCATGCTGCTCGCGTGGAAGTCCATCGTTTGGCCGTAGCCAAGCGAGTTGCCCATATCCATCGTCAGGTTCGGATCATACTCATAGGGTAATGGTGCCGATGGGAAGGGCTGGTTATGCTCCGGTTGAGGAGGATAATGAGCAGCCTGAAATGGCCCCGGTGCAGGTGATTGTTCCTGATTATATGTCCATTGGGGAGGGAATTGAGATTGTTGTTTATCGTTGTCCATACGCTTCTTTTAAATATCCTTTTATGACAATACTATCGAATACTATAAGGGATAGTTCATAGAAGTGCAATGAAACATCTCTTTTGGGGCATCCCATAAGTCTTGTTTATACTAGAAAAGCAGGCAATTCAAATTGTGATATTATGCAATCAACCACACAGTGCCGTGGGTTGTTGCTCTGACAGGCGGGAGGTTTTTTGTAGCTTGTTGCTGGTGACTCTATCCGCTCGTATTCGGAGCCAAAAAAGGGGAGATATTATGGAATTTTCAGGGACTCAGATAATGGAGACATCACAGGAGAGCGTATGGGCTTATCTGTATGATGTCAACAAGGTAGCAGAGTGTGCGCCAGGTTTTCAGAGCCTGGAGGTATTGGGCGAGGAACATTGGAAGGCCGTTATTGCTGTCGGTGTGGGACCCGTCAAAGCGAAGTTCACGCTGGATGTAACACGTGAAATGCAGGAACCGGACGTGATGATCGTCAAGGGGCGTGGCAAAGCGCCTGGAAGTGCAGTCGAACTGTTGGGTAATATGCATCTCACCACCATCGAGGCTGAAAAAACACAGATGGATTGGAGCGCCCATGTCGTGGTAAGTGGGACTATCGCCAGTGTGGGAGCACGTCTCATGAGTGGAACCGCCGAAAAATTGACGGGACAGTTTTTTAGCTGCCTGAAAGCAAAATTGCAACCATTAGAAGTAACAGAAGTAACAAAAGTAACAGAATGACAGAGAGACCTGGGTAGGGGCGTCACCTTGCGTGCGCCCGGTTCCCAGGTCTCCTCGATGGTTACCCGATCGTTTTATCCAGGTTTTTGAAGAACGTGCCGAGCGCATTTTTGGTTGCGCCTTCGCCGATAGGATTATTGGCGAGAGCGATTGGGCCAGAAAGGTCGGCATTGGCATTGTAAGAGAGCATTGCGCCATCGGCCTCATCCGCAAGATTGATCTGGCTGATGGCGTTGACCGAACCTCCACGACCGTTCCGCTGTACCTGCAGCTCCAGATAGTTCGGTGCTTGCTGATTGGCGATGTTGATGACGACCGCGTATGGACCCTTCAAGCCGGGCAAGGGAAGTGCCAGGTTAGCTTGCATATGGCTGGTATCCAGATATTCGATCGAGTTGCAACCGGGAATGCAAGATTTGAGCACCTCAGGATTGAGAATTGCATTAAATACCTGCGTGCTTGATGCTTTGAACTTATGTGTACCATTAAGCTTCATGATTAGAAAATCCTTCCTCGTATAGCACAAAATATAACTCCCTGTTTTTGAGTACAGGTAATATACTTATGTTGATCGCTACGATCAGGATATCATTGTAGCGGTTTCCACGCCTACTGGCAAGTAGCCTTATGGTAAGTTCCCGAAACTCCTATGGGAGAGAGACGGGGATGGCTATTTTGCATAAGCCAAATATGCTATTTCTACTCTTCTTGTGTCATCACTGTGTTATACTATGCCTGTGTGTTTCAACATATATCGTTAGATTATAAAAAATGTGTTACGGGAGGCGTGATGGCTTTACGTGAAGAGCGTAATGAACAAAATAATCAGGCATGGCGTGCTCACTTTGAACGGGAGCGGCTTGATCTTTCAGCTTCAGTAGAGGCGGCACTTGTAGACGATGGTCATGTTCTTGCATCCCAATGGGATGATGATCTCGATAAGCAAGATGATGCTCACCAGGTCACGGGAAGAACGGCCCTTGTTCCCCCACGCCTGAGTCTGCAATCGAGAGTGTTGCCAGCAGTGCAACCCGAACGTACAGTAACGGCGACAACAGATGCCTATCAAATAACCTCTCATATGGTCGAGGCGGAACCGCAAGCCGCACCACCTCCCCATCTTCTTGCACGTCTGGCCCGCCGGTTCACATCATCTTTTGTTGCCGTGAAGCCAGATCCTCCTCAACAACAGGTATCGTTGGCATCGTCTACACAAGCATTTAAACAATCTACACTGGAGAATTACCAATCTACGTCTGCTGTGAAGCCTCTTTCCACGCCTGCCATAGATCCTCCTCTCGTACGCGTCATTGATACCGTTATGTCTCCTGATCCCGTAGAGGAAGAGAAACAGGCCGAACTCCACAAGCAGCACTCATTGAAGCGCAACGGAAAAGTGCGCCTGCAAACGACCGAACAACCCGCAATAACAAAAGCTTCGCTCCCTCCACGTATAGAAGAGCAAGAAACCGGCGAGGCCCTGCTGGCAGATGTGAGAGAGGCCCTGAATAGGCAGCAAGCAGCCCCTGTTGTGCCTGAAGGTTCTGTCGCTTATGGTTCTGGTGCCTTTGAGGGCGAGCAAAGCGAAGCTATGATCTCCAATGTGCTTGTCGCCGCTTCCAGTGTTGTGTTGGTGACATTGACAACCAATCCCGGTCCAGTTGTCGTGCAATATATCTCTTTACAACCCCAGGTCGGCTTCACTATCCACCTGACGGCACCTGTAACGATGCGGACAACGTTTAACTACGTGATATTGGCCGGGGAAATGTCTACCATCCATTCCACCCTCTGAACTTACCTGCAAGCACCTGAACGCCCTGTTTAACATTTAAGAGGCGTTACAGGTGTATTTTGCTGATTTCGTATACTAGAAATAGGTGCATAAAAAGCATCTCAAACCAGTATACCGATATCCGCAACGTTGATGGGGAAATGTCAGATGGAAGGGAACACGATGACAAAAGAGAAAAAAGCGTCATCGTGTTATGAGCGCATCTCTTCGTCTTGCAGGAGGGGTAGTGTGAAAATGAACCTGCTGCCTTCCCCTGGAATGCCTCTGCTCTCGACGCGGATCGTGCCGCTATGCATGCGCAGAAATTCTGCAACGATGTAGAGGCCCAATCCGACTCCTCTCGTCTGCCCACCCGCGATATTCGGGGCACGATAGAAGCGCTCAAAGAGGCGTGATTGTGCATCTTTAGGGATGCCAATGCCTTGATCTTGTATACTCACCTCAACCATCGATTGTCCTTCCCCATTGCTCATTTGCTTTAGAGTGACTGTGATCACCCCTTCGGGTGGGCTATACTTGATGGCATTTTGGAGTAGATTGGCAAAGATCTGAAGTAAGCGTGCTTTATCACCATTGACGATGTAGGCACGTTTGGCGGACTCAATAGTATAACTGATCGCATGGAGGGTAGAGGTTGTGCGGTGGTTGTTCACTGATTCGGCGATCAGCTCTTCCATGTCGATTATTTCTCTGGCAAGCGTGATCTGCCCACGATTAAGGCGCGTAACTTCTAAAAAAGTATTGACGATGTTGGTCAACTGGCGCGTTTGTGTCTCGACGCTGCTAATGCTTTCATCCAATCTGCTGGCCGTATTCAGGTCCAGATTGGGAATGCGACGCAGAAGGCGTGCCATCATCTGACTGTGAGCGAGAATAATGGTCAAGGGTGTACGGAATTCGTGCGCCGTAATCGCCAGAAATTCATCCTTAAGTTCGTTCGATTCGCGCATGGTTGCTTCGTTTGTGCG
>JACDAE010000187.1 GCA_013695595.1 Ktedonobacteraceae bacterium
ACGCCCCTACCCGTTCTCATAGGATAGAGAGGTAGAAGCAGCATGGCCCTGGACCTTGCACAACCAGCAACGCTCCTGAAGTACATTCTTACCCTTGATCTCGCACAATGCTCTATCACTGTCTGTATCGCCTCGGGGAAGCCAGAGGACAAAGAGTATACATTCCGGCGTGTGAACCAGTCGGACAAACTGGCGCAAAGGTTCCGGGAAGCGATCGCGGACGGGCTGGAAACATACCGCCAGAACCTGGAAGACGAGAATATCGAGTTACGCGACTTCTCTGCTGACGCAATCAAGCCGGAGCAAGAGATCGAGTATCTCAACATTCTCCCCTACGACTCGATCAAGCAGCAGATCCAGCCTGTTGAGGATTACCTGGATCTGCCGTACTTTAAGCACGATGAGCGCGACTTTATTAAACAGATGCGCTTCTATGTTGTGCGCGTGCAGCCAAAGAACGGCCCGCCCATCAACTTCTATCGTCACTATTCACCCTCACAGATGCTCAGCCAGTCCCCTTTCTTTGCGATGTGGCTGCAACAGGATTTCTACCAGGATCTCGATCAACCAACCTTTCTCTTTGATAGGCATATCGATTGTTTTAGTTGTGAAGAGCATATGTTCATTTTGCAGAAGCACCACTTCTTCCAAATCTTCAACATTGGCGAGCTGGAAAAGGTGGCACGCGAGACGCTAGACAAATTGGAGCGGAGAGACTTCATCCACAACTTCCAGCGCTTTAGAAAAGATTGCCTGAACGACAAGATCAAAATCCTCAAGCTCAAGAACATCTCCAACCAACCTTATCTGGATACCCTGACCATCAACGATCTCCAAAAGACCATTCAGCGCTACAATCTGTCAATTCAGGTTGATATCGTCAATGGCAAAAAGAAGATCGTCTATAATCCAAAGGAGCGTTGGGCCATTCTTCACCTGCTTGATGATGCGTATGCGGACTCGTCTATGACCAGAAATAGTTATTATATTAAGGGCAAACGTGAGATACGGAGGAAATAGCATATGCAAAGAGACGATGCCATCATACGTCAGCACGCTATAGAACAATTTGTGCGTCTTGGCTATACTATTATCGATGGTTCTCAGGAAGAACACGCTTCATGTAGCGCGACGGGCCGTCTGAGTCATGGCGAGGTTGTGCTATTACCTCAGTTACGTCGATCCTTGCATGCACTCAATGCAGGGTGTGCAGATGCACTTATTGAAGCGGCCATCGATGCAGTAACGGCCAATCTTAGCCTGTTGAGCCTCGCGCATGCCAATGAGCAGATCTATGCCATGCTTAAGGATGGCATCAAGATTGATGCGCGTGGTCAGCTTGTAAATGCAGAAGATGAGAACAGGAACAAGGATACGCAGGATACGCATAAAACGCTGCAAGTCATTGAGTGGCGGGAGAATGAGAAGGAGCCGCACAAAAATGACTTTACGCTTGTCTCTCACTTCTGGGTTGATGGTAAGCTGGGCAAGCGTTGCCTCGATCTGGTCGGTTTCGTCAATGGTCTTCCATTTATTCTGTTGGAGATTGCAGATAGCGAGCTACAGAATACATTTGATAGGATCGATCGGGATTACAAAGACACTATCCCCGCATTTTTCTGGTATAACGCATTTATTGTGGTATCCGATACTTTTACCGGCAAGATGGGCAGCCTCACTACGCCCTGGGAACATTTCTTTCAGTGGAAGCGCATCGATGATGAAAACGAAGTGGAGAGCACCAGGCTCAATATCTTGATTGAAGGAACCTGCCTCCCAAAACGCTTGCTTGATATTATCGAAAACTTCACACTGTTCGATCGTAGTCGGGGATTGAACAAGCTCATTGCCAGAAATCATCAGTATCTGGGTGTGAACAATGCTATTGCCTCCTTGCTCAAGTGGGAGCACGAGCGTAAGAAGTTCCGGCTTGCTGGAGAAGAGGTGCGGCATGGCAAGCTTGGTGTTTTCTGGCACACGCAAGGAAGTGGCAAAAGTTACTCGATGGTTTTCTTCGTGCTCAAGGTTCAGCGCACAGTTGCCAACAATTATACATTTGTCGTCGTGACTGATCGTGAAGACCTTGATGATCAGATCTACCATAACTTTCTGCATACTGGTATTATTAGCGAAGATGCCAGACAGGTTCATGCGGCGAGCGCGAAGGGTCTAAAACAATTGTTGGGTGGAAAGCATCTGCTGCTCTTCACGCTGATTCAAAAATTTTATAGTGACAGCCCTGGACAGAATTACGAAGAGATCTCGGACAACGAGAATATTATCGTTATGGCTGATGAGGCCCATCGCACTCAGTACGACACGCTGGCGCGGAACATGCGTGATGCGTTACCGAGAGCTTCGTTTCTTGGCTTTACGGGTACACCGTTGATGGATGGAGAGGAGCAGACGCGTGAGACCTTCGGCCACTATGTCAGTATCTACAACTTCCGTCGCGCCATTAATGATGGTGTCACCGTGCCGCTCTTTTATGAGAACCATACGCCTCAGATAGATATTATCAATCATGATTTTGCAGAAGAGATGACCGAGATCCTCGAAGATGCCATGTTGAATGAAATGCAGGAGCGGGAAGTAGTAGATCGCTATGCTCATACGGAAAATTTTGTTGTCAAATCTGAGCGCCTCGATTGGATTGCCTTCGATATTGTCAGGCACTTCATGAACAGAGGTTACATGGGCAAGGCCATGGTTGTTTCAATCAACAAAATTACGGCTGTGCGTACGTATAATCGTGTATGGGAGCAGTGGCGGCGCTATAGAGAAGAATTGCGTGCTCAATTGGCTCAGGAGCGAGATCCAGATAGCAAGGTTGAACTAACCAACAAAATCGCTTATATGGAAAAGACTGATATGGCAGTTGTTGTCTCGCCCTCCGATGGTGATGTAGAGCGCTTCGCAAAATTCTCCGTAGATAATGGTGAGCAGGTTGCTATTATTCCTCATCATCAGCGTTTCAGGAATCAGAATCTCGCAGAAGACTTCAAAACCATCAATAATCCCCTGCGTATTGTCTTTGTCTGTGCGATGTGGATGACTGGTTTCGATGTTCCTTGCCTTTCAACTATCTATCTTGATCGCCTGTTGAAAGGCCACACATTGATGCAGACGATTGCACGCGCTAACCGCGTTTATGGCGACAAAATCAACGGATTGATTGTCGATTATGCCAGTACCATGCGTTCGCTGACTGCCGCTCTGGCCGTCTATGCACGTGAGGATAGCAGTGGGTATTCTCTGGGAGATCCTCCCATTGGGGATAAAAACGATCTTGTACAAATCTTGCGCAAAAAGCTGGCTGAGACAGAGGAATTCTGTCATGAGCAAGGGATCGATGTGCAAGATTTACTGGTGCGATTAGCAACGGAGCAGGATAAACTAAAGCAAGAGGAACTGATCCAACCAGCGATCAATGCGCTGGTTGCTTATGATGAACTCAAGCTCAATGCCTTGCTCCTGACAAGCGAGGTTGGCAGATACTACAAAGCCATATTGCCCGATGCATCAGAAAGAGAATTTACACTGCCTGTCTATCTCTTCCGTCTTCTTAAAGAAGGTATTTACCGCACAATGCGTCCAATCGGCTTCAAAGAAATTCTGGGCCGAGCAACCCACCTGGTGCGCGAATCTCTGGAAGTGCAGTCGGCAGAAGAGCGCCTTTCCGCTGAGACACTTACTTTACGTGGAGGCTTCGATCTACGTGATATTGACCTGAGCGCGTTAAATAATAGCCTGCATAATGGGCAGAGGCATATCAAGGCCGAACAGTTGCGCCAGCTCCTTTATGCACGTCTCCAACGTTTGATCAAGGTGAACCCGAGTCGCGTCAAGCATATGGAGAAGCTTGAACGAGCTATTGATCGCTATAATGAAGGTTGTGCAAATTTTGCCAGTGATCCACAGTTGATCAATCCTCAGGATAAAATTACACAGTTCTCCGGCAATGAGGCGAGGCGCGACCAACTGTTAGATGTCTATGACGACGCACTGATCGAAGCGACCGCTGAAATAGCCCAAGAAGAACAGCGTTCAACTCAGGAGGGGCTAAGCGAAGAAGAACTCGCCATTTCAGACCTTCTGGTGGCCGATATGTCTCTTTCCAGAGATGACCATGTTCAGGTAAAAAAGGTCGCGCGTGACCTGTTGGCAGCGTTACGCCCTACATTCAATGTGCTTGATTGGCAGAAGAAACCAATCACGCTTGGGAGAGCTTATAGCATCATCCAAGATGTCCTATTTGAGTTACCACAGCAGACGTATAGCCAGGACGTGATTGAGCAAAAATGTGGCACGATGTTTTTGCATGTTCAAGAACACTATAAAAACGATGGCACGACCTCGGTTGCCTGATTTTCTAATAGCCAGGGAACGTGTTCTAATGATCTGTGGCTCTGATTTGACGGGGTAGGGGCGTCACCTTGCGTGCGCCCCGGTG
>JACDAE010000188.1 GCA_013695595.1 Ktedonobacteraceae bacterium
GGTCCCTACCCTATTACGTGCATCCAACACTTTTTTGATGCATTGTATCGTGTCCGTTATTCCATGAATGGCGGACATGGTACAATCGGGTTACGATATCACGCGCATGAATTCATTGCATCAGTTATGGATGCGTCCACGAATACGATCCGCTATCATACTGGAGTCCGCCTCGCTGGTAGGTGAATGAGTAATTGGCGGTGTTGCCAGCACTTATGCCGCCGGCTGTATACTCCCAGCGTGAATTACCACCGTTATAGGACATCGTTATATTTTGCTGGTTCGCTCCATTTACCGTGTAGTGCACGATCACGTAGCCAGCAGTCCAGCCACTTGGTTGGAACCAGAACTGAGCCTGATTGCCACCTGTATTATTTACGCCCTGACCAAAGCTTCCATTTGGAATGGGCGTGGGGGTTGGAGCTGAGCCTCCAAAGGTGTAATTGTATGACCCGCTGTCATACTGGAGTCCATTTTGCTGATAGGTGAAGGAGTAGGAGATGACATTCCCGGTATTCAGGCCACCAATCGAATATTCCCAACGTGAAGTCCCGCTGTTGTAGGACATGTTGATATTTTGTTGACCACCTCCGGCCACTGTGTAATGTGCGATCACATAGCCAGCGGTCCAGCCATTCGGTTTGAACCAGAGCTGAGCCTGATTTGCCCCGGTGCTGCTGGCTCCCTGTGAGAAGCCACTGCCAGTCGAGGTAGGTGTCGGTGTTGGGACCGTCGTTGTAGGTGTCGGTGTCGTTCCGCCTGTGGAGCCACCGGATGTGTATGCCTGTACATTATCTACAAGCATCGATGCACCAGATTGGGTTGCAGCGGTCGGGCCACCACCGAAGGCATTGGGGAAACCACCACCCATAGCCAGATCAAAGATAATGAAGAAGCCATGATCCACCGCAGCGGCCCATGTTGCAGCAGGAACCTGATTGGCGCTGACTGTAAAGTAGTTGGCACCATCCAGATACCAGCGAATCTGTTCAGGTGAAACGCTTCTATCGACAATTACCGAATACGTGTGAAAGCTCGTCTGACAACCGCCGCAGGCATGCTGTCCGCTACCAATACCAGTGGTTTCGTTACAGGGACCACCTGGATCGACACCACAGTGCAGTGTGCCGAATACCGAACTCAAGCCATTGATGTCTTCCAGGATGTCAATTTCGCCATCGTTCGGCCAGTTCCCATCTACCCTGAATTGTGAACCGAGCATCCAGAAGGCAGGCCAGTAGCCAGCCGCCGCTGCACCAGTGACATTGGGCTGCTGAACGGTGGCCGTTACCTGCAATTGTCCACCGACAGGGGCAGCAAAATCAGCCCGCTGCGTCTCAATACGCCCGGAGGTCCAGTTGCCGCTTCCATCGCGTAGAGCCGTTATCTTCAAATGTCCGCTTCCATCTTGCTGCACATTGGCCGTACTGTTCGTCATGTTTTCAATTTCGCCTGTGCCCCAACCTGTGCCTGTATCATATTTCCAGTTAGCGGTATTGAGACCTGTGCCCCCGGCACCATTGAAATCTTCATTGAAAATCTGGGTCCAGGTGGCTGCATGAGCCTTTTGTGGATTATTAAAGCTCACAAAGGTTAGAACCCCTGAAAAAATGATAAACAATGCGCTCATACCGAGCAGAGATACCTTCCGAAAAAGTGGGTATTTCTGTTGATTGGTAGAGCTGATGTCATTGTTGTCAGTATGCTTACGTAGTCGCATGGAATACTCCTTTTGATCTATGATAGAGCACGTATGGAATGGGAAGAGTAGCGTGCCTATCGTTTTCATTTGGCAGTTTGTTGGTATCTTCTCGATGCCTCCTTTCTGCAAGAGGATGCTTGAACGTATTAGAACGATGCTAGCGTCTGTTTCTCACCTCCATGCAAGGAAAATAGATGGTACTTACTACCTACCTCCATACAGGACAGCCTGATGATAGGATGGTATGCAGCGGAAGGGCCACTGGATCTGGCCTTTCAGGGCGTGTGAGGTGAGAAAAACATCTGAGATAAAAATGAGAGGGAACCGAGTCTGTGGCACATAGATAGCAGGATAGACGAGTCATTCCCTGACGGTGGACTCTGGTTGAACGGTTCATACATTGAACAACAAGCTTCCTTTTCATGTGTGTCCCTGCTTCTTTGCACTTGTTAGACGAAAGGAATTTACGTGAAACCGGTTTCCCACTCAAACTATAACCGTTAAATTGTCTTCTGTCAAGGTAATAGGAGTACGGAGAAGAGACGAAAAGAAGAGAAAGAGCAATGTGTTTGAATAGAGAAAAGGAACGCATCAGGTTACATGGAGAAGGAGAACTCTCTGGGGAGTAACGCAGAAGCGGCTTCCTTCGCCTGAAAAGCCTTGCCTGTAGATGAGTTGACATCGCCTGTATACTTATTGCTGATATAATCATCAGCTTAAAAATACTTATGTTTAAAGGGGAAAGAGCATGAAGCAGAATCAGGTTATTGCGATCGAGAAGGGAATAAAGGCTCGCGCATTGCAGGAAATCACAGAGGCCCATCATTCGCTCCAGAAATCGGCTATTCTCTCAGGCATCTCGCGCACATACAGGCCAAAAGATGAGGAAGGTGAGCAGTTACCACCTGAAGCGACCAGAGTACAGATACGCACGGAAGAGATTATTCGTGACACTTCGGACGTTCTCACAAAGCTTTTTGATATCGTTGCGACAAAGGATTGGGCTAACTGCGAAGCTAAGGCCGATGTAGTTGTGGATGGAAATGTATTATTGGCGCAGGTTCCAGCTACTTATCTGCTCTTTCTGGAAAAGCAGCTCGTCGATATCCACACGTTTATCAAAAAATTGCCGGTTCTCGATGCGTCGGAGTCCTGGGTCTTTGACGCGTCTGCCGATTGTTGGGCGACCGAACCCGTACAGACGACCAGAACAAAGAAAATTCCCCGTAACCACGTCAAAGCGGAGGCAACCGAAAAGCATCCAGCGCAGGTCGAGGTGTACTATGAGGATGTTATTGTCGGAACGTGGCGCACCGTCAGGTTCTCCGGCGCACTCCCTGCGAAGCGTGTCAATGAGCTGTTGGCGCGCGTTGAGCGTTTGCAGGAGGCCGTGAAGATTGCCCGTGAAGAAGCAAACAATCTTGAAGTGAAAGAGCAGAAGGTTGGCGAGAAGATCTTTCAGTACCTGTTTGCCTGAATACAGACTTGCTTTTTCGTATCATTTGCTTTAGACTACACGTTCGGAACAGAGACTGAGACTGAATTGTAGTTTTACGGTGTTTGACGTTTCAGGGCAGGTTCGAATCCTGCACCCGCCACCTTTCAACATGGCGGGGTAGCCCAGTCGGCAGAGGCAGCGTCGAAGCCAACCCAGATTGAGATTATTGTTCCAGTTTCAGTATTCACCGCTGAACGCCAGATCAAATGTTTGAGGCCGAAATTGTTGGACGCGGGTGCAAATCCTGCCTGGCTCGCCATCTCATGGGCCGGTAGTTTAGCAGAAAAACACAACGATATAAGACTGAGCCTCTAACTTAAACGTGCTGGTGTGCGCAAATGAGCGGTAAAACGGAGCCCAGGACTGCGCTAATTCCTGGGCTTCACCGCAATTCTCTATCCCACCCCGAAGATCTTCCCATTAGACGGTCAATCCCCAACGCTCGCGCACGCTTCTCTCAAGAGGAGCAAAGATGAGGCTATTAATAATTACGCCAATGGCGATAATCACCAGCATGACGGCGACCACGGCTGCAATATCGTCGAGATTGCGTGCATTCTCCAGCAGATTGCCCAGGCTCAACGTCGCATAGAGCAGTTCGGCTGCCATCAACGAACGCCAGGCAAACGACCAGCCCTGCTTGAGCCCAGTGATGATCGCCGGGAGCGCGGCTGGTAATACTACCTCAGTCGAGAGTGCGATGCCACGTGCACCCATGTTGCGTGCGGCCTTTAAGTACAGCGGCGGCGTATTCTTCACGCCAGCTTCAACGCCCAACGTAATCGAGAACAAAGCGCCCATAACCACTACAAAGATGATTGCCTGCTCGGTGAGGCCGAACCAGAGGATCGCCAATGGCAGCCAGCAGATGCTTGGGAGCGCTTGAAGCCCTAAGACCAACGAGCCCACTGTTTCGGAGGCGAGGCGCGAGCGTCCAATCAGCAATCCGAGAATGACGCCGATGACCAGCGAGATGGCATACCCAATAGCGAGTCGCTGCAGGCTGACCAACAATGCACCGATGATCGAGCCGTCCTCAAAGCCACTGACCAGCGAGGTTGTTACGTCTGTGGGAGCGGGAAAGCTATAGGCAGGCCAGATGTTTGCCCGTGCCAGTCCCTCCCAGGCCAGAATCAAGATAACATAAAAGAGTATCTGGCGGACAGGTTTTGACAGATACCAGCGATCGATAAGTTTTTTGGATACGTTAACGGCTTGCGCCATGCCGCTCCTCCTCTTCCTGTGCCTCAATGACTTCGGTTAATACACCTAATATTTCGGCGGCAACGTCCACCAGATCGTGATCTTCAAGGTGCCGTGGGCGTGGCAGATCAATGCGGAAATCGCGCACGATGCGGCCCGGACGTGGTGCGAAGACAATGACGCGATCACCCAGGGCGACCGCCTCGCGCACATTATGTGTCACGAACACGATCGTTTTACGCGTCTCGCGCCAGATCAATTCTAATTCTGTCTGCAGGCGATCGCGTGTCAGTGCATCCAGAGCGCCGAACGGTTCATCCATCAGCAGGGCGGCTGGATTAATGGCGAGCGCACGGGCAATAGCAGTTCGTTGACGCATGCCGCCTGATAGCTGGTGGCTATAGCTTTTCTCAAAACCGTTCAGGTGCACCATGTCGATAAATTTGTGTGCGATCTCCGCACGTTCTTTCGCTGGCACGCCTGCATGACGCAGACCAAATTCGACGTTGTGCTGCACATCTAACCAGGGGAAGAGGGCCGCTTCCTGGAATAGTTGGATGCGGTCGGTGCCTGGCCCCTGGATAGGTATCCCATCAGCCAGCACGCGTCCACTGCTTGCATCTTCCAGTCCTGAAATGATGCTAAGCAAGGTTGACTTCCCGCAGCCACTTGGGCCAAGCAGGCAGACAAATTCGCCAGCGGCAATATCCAGGTCGACCGGGCGTAGTGCTTCAACACTGCGCCCACGACTGATAAATGTCTTGCTTACCCCTTCAACGCGTAGAGGGATACCACCACCTGATCTTGCATGCGACCTGATGTTTGTAATTTCACGCCGTTTTGTTTCTCTTGTTGCCTGTTGTTGCATGTATCTCTACCTTCCCGATATCTCCATCTATGTGGGTAGGGGCGTCACCTTGCGTGCGCCCCGGTG
>JACDAE010000198.1 GCA_013695595.1 Ktedonobacteraceae bacterium
GCCTAATGCTTCCAGGCGTGCATCGTGATGTGGGACTTTCCGTGTTATTGTTCGTGGAGGTTCCCAGGCATGTTGAGGTTCTCCTGGCAGGGCAGGCCACCGAGTGCCGTCCATCCAATCGGTAAGCCCATCAAGCTCTCGACCCATTCCGGATTGAGATAGCCTGTTTCCAGGGGCATCGTTGTGTCGTTGAGAGTTGCTGAGGGCCAGAGTCCCTTGCGTGCCATCATTTTCAGTGACGGACGCATGCTGGCATTTGGACTGGCGCTCTGATTGTAGCCGCTCTCGTTCGCAGTCGGAGTGGGCCATCCATGCACTTGGTGAACCAGATTGCGCTGAAAGCCGTGTTGCCTCTTGGCCGACTTCCAATCGGCAGCTTGTGGCGTGCGCCAGGATGAAGACACGTTCACGGGCGTGCGGTGCACCGACGGCGCAAGCCGGAAGTACATATGCCCAGCATTGGTAGTTTGCACTTTCCAGGTCAGCTTGCACCACGTCGAGCGCCATAATGGCGAAACGAGCAACATTTTCGATAAGTACCCAAGTGGGCTTGTGTCGTTGCACAATGGCAAAAGCATACGGCCAGAGGTGGCGGTCATCATCTGTCCCACGTCGTTTCCCCACGCCGCTGAAAGGCTGACAAGGGATTCCTCCGGCCACAACGTCAACGGTTTCGAATGGATCATGTTTGGTCAGCTCCTTGAGATCGCGAGATTTTGGGACATCGGGCCAGCGTTCCGAGAGCAGTGCCTGACAGTAGGGGTTGATCTCGACCTGTCCAGCAATCTCTTGTTTCAGGATGACTGACCACACGTAGTCAATCATCCCGATCCCAGAACAAAGGGAGAGGAGACGTAACGTCATGCCGTCACCTCATCCTCAGTAAAATCATCAAACAAGGTGGCTTGCGCCTTGTTGCGCAGTACCCGCTCAAGGTTCTTTTGTGCGGCCAGGATGTAGGACTCTTTGAGTTCGACTCCTACAAACGTGCGTCCCAGTCGGAGTGCTTCGTAGCCTTCACTCCCAATGCCTGCAAAGGGAGAGAACACTGTCTCGCCTGGGTTGCTCCACAGGCGAATACTGCGCTCAATCACGTCCAACTGGAGCGGGCAGATGTGCTTTTCATCAGGGCTTTCCCGCGCTTGCTCGACGTTGAGCACATTGGTCTGACGGATATCAAACCAGACGGGAGAGGCGTACCGTTGCCAGATCTCCAAGGGAAAATCCTCTTTGGTATGAGTGACTGCCTCAATATGGGCCTCTTCTTCCTCATTTTGCGGCCATTTGCGGAAGATCAACAGGTATTCCGGCATCCCCTGGCGTGAGAAGGTGCTATCGGCACACAGTTGCTTATAGAGCAAGCCATGGGCCTTCGTCCGTTGCATCTCAATCACAGGATCTTTCCAAATGGTGACTTTGGAGTGATACGACCATCCTGCGGCACTGAAATGTCGGACGATCTCGCCAGAGAAGTCGCGCAGACCCGCCGTCCCGTCGCGCCCTTTGTAGCGGACGAGATCTTTACAATGGACGGCGCACAAGCGTCCTGGTTTGGTCACACGCAGCAGCTCGGGAATCAGGAAGTCAAAATGCTGGAAGAACTCTTCGTCATCGGCAGCGTTGCCCATATCTTCCAGGGCATCACTGTAGATGTAGAGACTACTAAATGGAGGACTGAAGATGCTGAAGTGAATGCTCTCAGATGGGAGCGCATGCGTCACGGCCACACAATCGCCATGATAGAGCTGCCAGCCCGTCCCACTCTTCTTGGTAAAGGTTTCGTGCCGCTGAAGCTGCAAGCCTTCTTGTAGGGTCAGCCGGGATGCGCTGGCGTTCATCGCATCGCTCATTTGAAGGTGTACCTGGATTTTGCGTTCGAGGGTTGTCACAAGCGGAGACTCCGTTTCTGCGGCAATAATGGTTGCTTCTACAGGGTGTTTCTGACCAAAGCGATAGAGCCGGCGCACGGCTTGATAAAAATCTTCAAACGAGTAGGAGAGGCCAACAAAGGCCGCATGGTGGCAATGCTGCCAATTGAGGCCAAAGCCTGCAATGCCAGGTTTGGTGATGATGACACGAGCGGTTCCTTGCGAGAAAGCGGTCAGCTTACGTTCTTTTTCCGCAAGACTTTCCGACCCCCGTACCTCTATCGCGTCAGGGATGCGTTTCACCAATTCATCGGCTTCATAATTGGTGTTACACCAGACCGTCCACGTCTCTTCAGGGCTGCCATTGACGAGATCGGCGACGGCCTGCGCACGATCAGCGGCGGTCAGGCGCATTTCTTGGTGCAGGTTGGTGGCGCTCATCTTTGGTGCTCGGAAAAGAAGTCCCTCCTCACGTCCGATGGTGATATCTGTCTCAATATAGCGATGGTGAAGACGAAGCTCTGGTAAGGCAAAGCCTTCATCGGAGTAGCCCAGGTCTGAGGGTTTCTTGATCGAGATGGCCCACGAGGCGACCCATTCCCAGAAGTCTTTGGTGGCATGCCCCTTCAACCGATAATGGCCGTTTTGCATGGTGTCATTGATGAACCAGCGCATCAACATCTCGCTTGATGGCATAATCCCCAGGAATTCGCTGTGATTTCCGATTTCCATCATGTCATTGGGAGCGGGTGTCGCCGTACAACAGAGGTGGTAAGGCGTGTCCTGGAACGCATCGACCAGGGCACGTTTTGTTTTACCCATGTAGCTTTTGAGGATACTACTTTCATCCAGCACCACTCCGACAAAGTGGCTTGTCTCAAAATGCGAGAGCATCTCATAATTGGTGACGTTGAGGCCAGGACGGACATCGGCCTGAGATCGACACAACTGCACGGTGATGCCCAGCTTTGCGCCTTCCGCAACGGTCTGGCTTGCGACGGCCAGAGGAGCCAGGATGAGAACATTTCCATTGGTGTGATGGTGGACAATGTTGGCCCATTCAAGCTGCATAAACGACTTACCAAGCCCACAATCGGCAAACAAAGCCGCACGACCTTTGCGCAGTGCCCACTGGACTAACACCTGTTGAAAGGGAAAGAGGCGCTCATGAATATCGGCCAGCGGAATATCAATCCCGGCGGGTTGTGCCTGTATCCGTTTCGTCTGTAAAAAGGTCTGATAGCTTTCGAGATGCTGGAGCGTCTCGGTGATTTCAAGGGCCAGTGATAGATTTTGTTCGCTCATGAGGCAACCTCCAACCAGGACGATTGATAGCAGGGAGCGCGATAGAGACGCGGCTCATGGGTACGAAAATGGGCAAACCAGTCTTTGGTCAGTAGCACATGCCGCGCCCGTTCAAGGCCACGACAACGCGTTTCAGGAGGGCACGTTGGGATTTTGTTCCCGTCGAGGTCTTTGACTTTGCAGGAGTCGAGCACCGGCGGGACGGGATAACGATTATTGCACCAGGAGGCATAGCCCCAGGTTCCGCAACCAGTCTGCGTATCCTTTTTCACGGGTCGTGTGGAAGGCCCAACGCTATCGGTTGAGAGGAAAATGCGATGCTCGGGATCGAGATTGCCCTCTTCATCGTGGTCACACATCCACAGCAATTCGCCGAGCGGTTCCGCAAAACACACGCCCCAAATGTGCACCCGGCGAATTCCCTCTCGTTTCAAGAAAGGGATAACCAAGCGGATGGTTTCGCGAAAGCCCGGTAGGTAGGAATGGTTGAGACCAAGAATGCAAAACCCGCCGAGGCCAACCAGATCGCCCTCACGTACAAAAGGCAGAATGCGTTCAACACAGTGCAGGTACTGTCGTGGTGAGACGCCTTGAGCACTGATGATACAGGAAACCCCGTTGCGATGCTGGTGCAGGTAGGCCGCAGCGGCAATCGTTTCTTCTACAGCGAGATCCGCATCCGTCTCGCTCCACCGCTTCTTGCGACGCATGACGTGTCCAGAGGCGTCTTCCGTCCACGTTTCGTCAATGAGCACATCATAGCTGGCGCGTGCCTCTATTTGATGGGCGTACCCAAAGCGTTCGGCATGCTGTTCTTGTCGGATAAGCGCGTCTTTGAAGATCAGGCGGCACTGTTTCATCATGGTCAGATGCCGATCCTGGCCCCGGAAGAGCAGACAGGCATCATTGAATGCCCCACTATCCTGAAGGACGTGAACCCCTTGAGGGACGGCCACCGAATTGGCTTTTTTCTTCTTGCTCCCACTCACGGGCGAGACGCAGGCATACGGGCCAGTCACCACAGGATGGTGATTATAGTGTTTCTCTCCCAGGCCGCAATAGAAGCGGATGTCTTCTCTGATGATGAAGCCATTCATACGCTCACCTCTTTTGTCCAGAGTCCCTGTTGGATTGGCTCAAGGAGTGCCGTCGATTGTCCCTTCCCTCGAAGAGCATTCTTTTCCATCAATTCGGCATAGCGCTGCTGAACGGTCTCAGCATCGGTGTAGAAC
>JACDAE010000201.1 GCA_013695595.1 Ktedonobacteraceae bacterium
GCCCCGCTCCACGCCTCCCCTTACCCCTACTATTGCCTCTAACAGGATTGGGCCACTGTCCGCATTCCTACGTTGTTGGGATATCGCGCCGATTGAAGATCACCAGCCCGGCAATCCCACAAACCAGACCACCGACGACGAGCACAATGGGATACCAGCCCGTAACACTATGCTCTGCAAGCGCCTGTATGCCCTGTGTGTAATACAATGGCTCTATTTTCAGCATCCAGGTCAACTTATCCGAGAGCGTTCCAACCGTATTCATCAGGTAGAAAAGGGCGATAATACCGAATGCGGTACCGCCTGCAGCGCGGCTGGCGCTCATAAAGGAACCAAAGAGCATGCCAATGCCACTTGCCAGGAACATAAGCGCCAACTCAATCAATTCAGCAATGGCGAGCCAGCTCCAATCAATATTAGCATTGTGTACAAAAAGCGTGCTAATCCAGACTGATAAAGCGGCCGTCAAGCTTAAAAAGACCGCTCCCAGGATGGCACTCAACCAGAGTTCCAGATAGTAGTGCGTGCGGCTGATTGGTCGTCCCAGGGCAAGATCAATCGTCCCATTCTCAATTGTAGCAGGCAATGATGCACCTGCCATGTACGCAATAATGCCGCCCCAGATGAGTGCATAGAGTGAGCTGTACAGTTCCAGCGCTAAAAGAGCGGAAAAACTGGAGACATTCTTGAGATGTGCGCCCACTAAGCCTGCAACAGCATTTGAAGTCATATACGAGCCAAAATTCAGGCTAGACATCGAAGGATAGAGCAGACCAACTACCAATGCTATAAAAAAGATGTAGAAAGAACCAGCAGCCAACAACGTTTTGGCGCTGGCAAACGAGACCCGCGTTATGATCAGGCCACCAGCGCGCTTCCTGGGCGCTGTGGCGTTTGGCGAGATGGATGTGGTAGCCATTTTTAGCACTCCTTTTTCATCAGCGTGTGACAGAAGCCGATGTCTGTACCTGTGGCACTTCATAAAACTGCAAGAACACCTCTTCGAGAGGCGCTTCTTCCGCCTGTAAGCGCAACACTTCATGACGACTGAGCGCCTTAATCAGCGCATCCATACTCCCGCCTACATTAAAATGATACATGTGATTCGTGCTGGTGACGTTACTGACCCCTGGTATACACGCTAACTCATCTGCACTTACTGGATCGCCAAACTCAACCGTTACGCGTTGACCCGCCTTCTGCCGCAGCTTCTCCACTTCTTCAATGGTGACGATCTCGCCCTGACGAATAACCGCCACACGCTGGCATACCTTCTCGACATCGCTCATGATGTGCGAACTCATAAAGATGGTCTTGCCACGCTGTTGTTCTTGTAGCAGGAACTCATTGAATGTACGCTGCAAAAGTGGATCAAGGCCAGAAGTTGGCTCATCCAAAATGAGTACTTCGGGATCGCACATAAAAGCTAACACAATCCCTATCTTCTGCCGCATACCCTTAGAGTATCCCTTCAATGGCCGCTTCATCTCTACATCAAAGCGTTCCACAAGCTCATCCAGCATTACTGGTTCAAGGCCCTGCAAGCGCGAGAAGTAACTGATGACCTGTTTGCCTGTCATAGAACCAGGTAAACGCACATCACCAGGAAGGTACCCGATACGTTGATGCAGAGCGTGGGTGTCGTGTTGTGCGTCAAGGCCAAGGACACGAATAGTGCCCGCTGTAGGGCGAATTACGTCGAGCATACAGCGAATAGTGGTAGTCTTGCCAGCACCATTTGGTCCGAGAAATCCGAAAATCTCACCGCGCTCTACGCTTATGGTGATCCCCTTCACAGCCTGGATCTTCCCATATGTTTTCTGTAATCCTGCTATCTGGATAGTAGGAACTGATGGTGTCATAAGTCCATCTCCTTTTGGAGTTGCTCTTTGACAACTCCCAGATATTGTTGATAAAACTGCGTGAACAGAATTTTTATTTCCTGCAAGGCACTAAGCGGAATGGCCTCATCTGGACCCAGAATGCCCTGAATCGTCCTGCCCAGTGTATCCACGGACTCTTCAAGCGAAATGGAATACTGCGCCTGCAGGTTTTCCGGGAAATAACGCTCTACCGTCAAAAATCCCATGATGATTGCAGTATATGCGTACCTCTGCGTGCGGATACTCATGTCCGTGCGTATCAGTCCTTTGCTTCTCATCAGCTCAAACAACTCGTCAGAAGCGGTGGCCTTACTCTGTATGAGTTGCATCAACATAGGATGATCACTATGTAATAGTTCGCCCAGGATGTCGCCATCGCCCAGATAGAGAGCTGTGATGAGGGGCCGCTTCTTCACCACATAGATCGAATGCTTCGTCTGGTTATGAAAGAGAAACCCCTCTGGATCGTTCTCCATGCGCTCAAACATCTCATACCCAGCAACCAGAGCTTCACGCAAGAAGAGCGTCATAAACAGATCTTCTCTATTCTTCCAATGCAGATAGATCGTGCCTTTTGCAACCTTAGCCTGTTTTGCAATATCGTCAATGGTCGTCTTTTTATAGCCCCAACGTAATACCAACTCTGCGGCAGCATCCAGGATGCGATGGGCACGTTCCTGTCGCTTTGATCGCTCCTCTCCTTGTGAACCTCGCACTATTTTCTGACTTTGGCTCGCCAATCTTATGCTTCCTCTTTCTATTTTGAACTCTATGACCAGATAGTTCTTTTTAGTCATATGTCCATACAGTCATAATTATAATGATGTGGAGGGAAAAGTCAAGAGGAATGTTCCATTTTTTATTTTGAATATAACGTGCAATACTGGTACCGATCCTTTATTGACAATGTCGTACAATACATTCATGTAAGAACTGGCACATATAGCAAGGAGCATCATCATGACCGATACACATGAGCACACCAACCGCCTCATTCACGAGACGAGTCCATATTTGTTACAACACGCCCATAATCCCGTCGACTGGTACCCCTGGGGTGCAGAAGCACTCCAGAAGGCGCAGCAGGAAGATAAGCCGATCCTCCTGAGCATTGGATATTCTGCCTGTCACTGGTGTCATGTGATGGAGCGCGAATCTTTCGAGAATACAGATATCGCCTCATTTATGAATACACATTTTGTACCTATTAAGGTGGATCGCGAGGAGCGTCCGGACCTTGATTCTATCTATATGCAGGCAGTACAGGCGATAACCCACCAGGGCGGCTGGCCGATGACGATGTTTCTAACCCCGGATGGACGCCCTTTTTATGGTGGCACATACTTTCCACCCCGCGACCGTCAGTATGGCAATCAGGTCATGCCTGGCTTTCCACATGTTATGCAAAACGTTGTGCAGGTCTATAAGCAACAACGCGAAACCGTTGAGGAACAGGCCAGTCAGCTCGCCGACTATCTGAAACAACACAGTGAAACTCCGATCCGAGGCCGAGGAACGATCACAGGGGAGACTCCCCTCAATCTACTGGCGACCGCCAGTCGCGAACTCAGAGCCGACTTCGATGCGGTTCACGGCGGCTTCAGAGGCGCTCCGAAGTTCCCCAATACGATGGCGCTTGAGGTGCTGCTGCGCGTCCACCTCCATCGTTTAAAGAGTGAGTTACCAGCTGAGCCAACAGCAACGTATAGCGAATTGGAGGTAGTGGAGACATCACTACAGCGCATGGCGAACGGCGGCATCTACGATCAGCTCGGCGGCGGCTTCCATCGCTACTCAGTTGATGACGAATGGTTAGTCCCGCATTTCGAGAAGATGCTATACGACAATGCGCTGCTCAGTCGTGTCTACCTGCACACGTATCTTCTCACGAATAATCCATTCTATAGCCGCATCGTTGAAGAGACGCTAAATTATGTCATGCGCGAGATGACATCTTCGGAAGGTGGCTTCTATTCAACCCAGGACGCCGATAGCGAGGGTGAAGAGGGCAAATTCTTCGTCTGGACGGTTGACGAGCTCGAACACCTGCTGCCACCTGAGATTGCGCCACACTTTATGCAATACTATGATGTGACGCCGCAAGGGAACTTCGAGGAGAAAAACATTCTGCACGTCATGCAAGATGCTCACATCGTTGCGGACAATGCCCAACTCAGCCTGGATGAATTGCAGGAGCGTCTGAAGTTGGGGCGCAAGATACTCTTTCAGGATCGGGAACAGCGTGTAAAGCCAGGCCGCGATGAGAAGATCCTTACCTCATGGAACGGCCTGATGCTGCGCAGCTTCGCCGAAGCCGGACGCTACCTGAATCGGCCCGACTACTTGCAAGTCGCCATCAATAACGCTAACTTCTTGCTTACGGCCTTACGTAAAGAGGGACGCCTGTTGCGTACTTATAAAGAGGGTCGCGCCCATCTCAATGGTTACCTGGAAGATTACGCATTCCTGGCCGATGGACTCTTAGCCCTCTACGAAGCAACCTTCGATCCACGCTGGTTTAACGAGGCACGCGCCCTGATCGATCAGGCTATTACGCTCTTTGCAGACGAGCAGAACGGCGGCTTCTTCGATACAGGCACAGACCACGAAATGCTGATCACGCGCCCAAAAGATATCATGGATAACGCCACTCCCGCTGGCAATAGTGTCGCTATCGATGTCCTGGTACGCCTGGCAGCTTTTACCGGTGAGGCTGGATATCGAGAGCGGGCCGACGAGTATCTACAACCACTTGCGAGCCTGATGGCAGAGCATCCACAATCGTTCGGCCATATTCTGGGTGCACTGGACTTCGCTGTATCGCCTGCCAGGGAGTTTGCTATCATCGGCGACCCTGAAGCAGACGATACCCACACGTTGCTCAATACGATAAACGCCTATTACCAACCTAACAGCGTGCTGGCTTGCTCTGCTCCTGGTGATACTCAAGCGGCGCAAAGCATTGCATTATTGGCTGATCGTCCTCAGAAAGAGGATAGAGCAACCATCTATGTTTGTCAGAACTTCGCCTGCCTGGCACCGATCAATGAGGGGAGGGAGTTGGAACAGTTATTGTAACTCAAATAC
>JACDAE010000212.1 GCA_013695595.1 Ktedonobacteraceae bacterium
GGCTTATAAATCGCGCCCCTACACTTATTGGAAATGCAATTGCTGCTATCCTATAAAACCCATTCCAATACTGGTGTAGGGGCGCGATTTATAAGCCCGCCGTTCGCTCCTCCTCAACCAATCTTTATTGGATATCTCTCTCCCTTTTTCGTCTTCCCTAGAGGAACACCTTGACAGGAAAATAGCTGTGTGTTATATTTTTTATAGCAGATAGCTATACGTCGTAAATAAAATATTATGAAGGATTTGCACATGTCAACATTTCCCGAACCATCTTCTGTGGTCTCTCAGACTACTTCCTGGTCACAGGGGACTGATACACAATATGCAGTTGTGACGCGCGGTTTAGTACGTACTTTTGAGCAAAAAGTAGCTGTCAATCATCTGAATCTCTCGGTGCGTGCAGGTGAATTTTTTGGCTTTCTTGGCCCTAATGGAGCTGGAAAATCTACGACAATCAAGATGCTGACAGGTCTTTTACGCCCAACTTCTGGCGAGGCCTGGGTGAGTGGAGTGGATGTATGGCATGATCCTTTGCGGGCGCGTTCAATGATGGGCGTTTTGCCTGAATATCTGAATCTTTATGAACGCTTGAGTGGACGCGAGTTTGTGACCTTTTCAGGTCATATGTATGGTGTGCCTGCGATCGATGTGCAGCAACGCACTGAGGAATTGCTGAATGTTCTGGATCTCAAAAATGATGCTGACAAGTTGATTGTAGATTATTCAGTCGGAATGCGTAAGAAGGTTGCGCTGGCTGCCGCTATTATTCATCGTCCACGTGTTCTTTTCCTTGATGAGCCGTTTGAGGGGATCGATCCGGTCAGCTCACGCGTGATCCGTGATATTCTGCACGATCTGACCCAGAGTGGAACGACCGTCTTTTTCTCTTCGCATATTATGGAGGTCGTGGAGCGCCTGTCTACACGCGTGGGCATTATCAATCAAGGCGTGATGGTTGCTGAAGGAAGTCTGCAAGAGTTACGTCAACGGGCCAGTGGTAATAATAAAGATGCCAGCCTGGAAGACATCTTCCTGAATGTGATTGGTGTACGTAATGAAAACCATAACCTCAGTTGGCTTGAGTAATGATACAGAGTGTTTTGTATCTAATCATTTTTGAGAGGGAAAAAATACTGTGATCGTTCATAGTGATAAACTTCGATGGTTATTCTGGTTACGTTGGAAAATGTTTCTACGTGGTTTTACCCGTGCATCTGGACGTGCCACCCATATCATAGGCACAATCTTTCAAATTCTCTTTGGCCTGTTGATCGGTGGCGGCGTTGGCATCGGTTCCTTTTTTGTCTACCGTTACCTGCCAACTCCGGCTAATATCGAGGTTCTTTTCCTGGTTCTGGTGGGTGCCTACGCGTTCTGGCTCATTTTGCCTTTGTTTGAATATTCTGTGAATGAAGGATTGGATCTCTCAAAACTGGCGCTCTTCCCACTGACGCGCCTGGAATTGATGATGAGCCTTCTCTTCTCCACACTGCTGGATATTCCTACGCTGGGGCTGTTTCTTGTTCTTGCAGGCGTTGTAGCAGGTTGGGCCCTGTCTGTCCCTCTGGCGCTGTTTGCATTATTGACGATGCTCATCTTTTATGCCCAGGTCGTCGGGATCAGTCAGCTCGTTCTGGCCTTGCTTGCTCGCACTTTGCAGAGCCGTCGTTTCCGTGATTTGAGCGTGATTGTTATCGTTCTGTTCTCATCATCATGCTACATTGTTTCGCAACTCGTGATTCGTGGCCTGAGCTCTTCAAATTTTATTGATGCATTGAAGAATGCTACATTTTCGCACTATCTGCAATGGCTTCCCCCTGGTATGGCTGCACGAGCTATCCAGCAGGCTTCCGTCGGCAACTGGGGCCTTGGTTTTGCCTGGCTGGCTGCATTGTTCGTTATCACGGGAGTCGTGCTCTACTTATGGCAACTGGTGGTTGAGCGTGGTCTGACCTCTACTGAAGGTGGCGGTACAACGAGTGTTCGTCGGCGTCGTGTTGTAGAAACTACTCATGCGCAAACCGCATCTTCTAGCAGGTGGGAGCGCATTCTTCCCGCCCAGGTTCGCGCTATCGCTATCAAGGATGTGAAATATTATCGGCGCGATCCGCAATTGCTCGGCCTACTTTCTCAATCGCTTGTGACTATCGCCGTGTTGTTATTCGTGACGGTAATCAATACAGGGGGCGTGAATCGCATAACGATTTTTGGACACTGGGCGGTAATGATTGCGCCACTCTATATATTCCTGTCACTCTATACGCTTTCTTATAATGTGTTTGGCTTTGAGCGGCAGAGCCTGACAACACTCTTTCTCTTCCCCATTGATCCGAAACGTATCCTGTGGGGAAAGAACCTGGTTGTGCTTGTGATTGGGGCGATAGAGATGGCTCTGGTGACTGGGGCGGCTGCCGTTGTGACGCACGCGTGGAGCTTCGTCTTGCCTGCTTTTGCAGTTGGCCTGGCTGGTATCGGCGTCATGCTGGGGATCGGAAATGTTACCTCCATTTTCCTACCCATGCGTATGCGTCAGATGGGGCGTGGCTTTCGGACTGGTGGTGCGGATGCATCAACGCAGAATGGATGCTTGCGTGGAGTCCTCTCGCTGGCAACGTTGGCCCTTATGCTCATCGTGCTCGTTCCAGCCGAGTTGGCCCTGGTCTTACCAGTGATCTTCTCAGCCCTCTGGGTGTGGGCTATCACTATCCCTCTCTCCGTGGTATATGGGGGTGCTATCTACTTCGGTGTGACCGCATTCGTTGCTCCACGTATGGTTGAGAGGATACCTGAGATCCTTGCCGCTACAACGCGAGAATAAGAATAAAGATGGAACAGGTTTTTTATATAAAATACAGAACCTGTTCCATCTCTACTTTTTACGCTCAATAACCTTCTCTGCAGAGTAACGTATAATTTTTATTGAAGATTGCTCACCAACTTCTAACGCTTTGAGAACCTGTGGAAGATCTGGATTGCTATGGCGTAATGATTCTGAGCAGGCTGTGTGGATGCGCGCATCCATTGTGTCTTCAGCCAGTTGCAGAATAAAGAGCACCTCATCTGCCGAACGCGCTGGAAGATAGCGTATGATATCCAATGTAGCTTCTATTCCTTCAAATTCATTAGCGTTTTTCGATGCAAACACATCAAGGACGATGTCCACAATCTGGCAGATCTCATGCTCGACGCTATCACCCATCTGGTTCGCTTCCTGAAACTGAAGAATACGCCCAAGAAGGATCGTCAGCAAATCGATATATTGTGCTGGATCGGCAGAAAGAAGTTTTTGTTTGGTTTGCTCAATAACCTCTTGAGTGAGCAGAGAGTTTCTTAAATCTTGTAAGTCCTTCAAATGTAACAGATTTCTCACATCTCTTAAATAGCTCAAGCCCTTCGCTCCGCCATTATCTTTCAATCCCCTTACATCTCTCAAATCCCCTAATTCCTTTATGTTTTTGAGGTATCTGAAGAAGATCATGTACCTCAGGTCTTTTAGATCTTTTATGTCTCTTAAATCTTTTAAATTTTTGGGATCTTTCAGGGTTCTCAGGTCATTTAAATCGTCCAGGTCTTTCAAATCCTTTAAGTCATTACATAACAATGCAATAAAGCGTTGTACACTCTGTTGTAAAAGTATGGAAGAGCCATCATAGTGGGCCAGAATATGACTGGCTAGTAGATTGAGATCTTGTTTAGAGGGGAACAGCATTGCCCATAATAGAGCCGTTTCCTGATAATAGACATAGCATCCAGAGTCTAGTTGATCTAGTAGATAATGCTGCCAGGTTTGTTGCCAGGTAGAATGTAGAGCGCTTGTCTGAAGTAGAGATACTATATGCATTGCAATCGAATAACTTGCTTCTTCAGCACAATTGAGCAGGGTACTATGGATGTTAAGGCAGGCAGTGATATCTTGCTCGGTGATATAGTTTTGCTGATATCGCGTGCGCAACGCAATCCATTGAGCAATGGCTGTCTCATACATTTAATAGTTATTTTGTGCTAATGGGGCAACTATGGGAGTAATAAGGGTACCACTTTCTAATGAGTAAAGTGCAACACGGTGTAAATGATCAGGATTATCCTTGAAGTGTTGGCGCATGATGAGCAGAAATTGGCCCGATGGACCAGATTTGCCCATAAACGAGAGGGCAACCAGAGCGAGGTCCGCTATACTAAAGTCTAATGACCTGGATAGAGTTGCGGTTGGATGAAACTTTCCAGTAGCGGGTAAACCTGCCAGCGCCAGTAAAGGTGGAATGAGCATATCGAAGACACAGGATGGACATTCAGACAGTTGCTGCCCAATCATAATCAAGAGCGTCAGGCAGGCACGTTGCAACAGGATGTGTTGTGTATCGCTTATCGTCTCAACTAAAACGATGAGTGGAGCAGGACGATAAGCCTCACGAGGCAGATTAAGCAACCAGCGTTGTATATACCCTTCAATACGTTCACTGACTTCGGATTTTCCGGCTGTTTGAGCCTGCTCATAGGTTTGTAAAAGCTGTTGGGCAATCTGTTTTTCCAGTATAGAGCCGATGGTTAAAGGTTTTGTCTCTATAAGGCATTCAGTCGCCAGGAGCAGATCATGCGCCTGCCGGGCAAAATCGGCTTCTTGAGTCTTATCCAACAAAACTTGAATAAGCTTACGTGCAACAATCTCATCTTCGCCACTCTGGTATGCGACTGCAAGCAAAAATGGTTCACGCCACAGATCATCGGAGGTACAGACACGTTCAATCAGCCTGACAATCCATGTATCTGGATCACGCTTAATGAGATTGAGAATATAGCGAGCCGCAAAATATTCTTGAAAACTGCGATGGAAAAATCCGAAGTAATCGCCGGTGCGAATAACAAAAAGACCTCCACGTTCACGGATGCGAGCGAGAAAGTTTTCAACCTCGCATTCTATTTCTTCGGGTGAGCCACCTTCTTGCTTGATCGTTTCGCGTAGCGATGCTTTAACATCCTTCTGACGCGCAAAGCTATTCCCGCTTTCTTGCATCGGAAAAGCAATTGGCCCAAGGCGTTGAATGGCTTGTGTTTCGGGGATAGGTTGCAAGTCTTTGGCAATATTGAGGAGGCCGCCTCTGAAATAATACTTGTGATAACGTTAAGGCAGATGGCTCCTAAAAAAAAGCCGCCTAGTTTTAGTAAGAAGGTATACACTATCGTATAGAAATTTTGTGGTCCTCTATTTGCCATCATCAATACCTCAATGAATACCTGAAGATACTTTCTTTCCTGTGTGCACAGTATAACGGTTAAAAAACTGAGAGACAAGTGAAGCATTACTTAAGGGGTAAAGTTCGGTTATTGTGAAGATGTATACGAATAAAATAGCAAGTAATCCGTATAGATTTATTATCTTATACTTATTTTTTATCTGATTTAAAAGTATAAAAAAATGCAATAGATGCATCTGACACGGGTAAAACATGCTATACTCCTGATGGTGCTGCATCACGCAGCACCAATCCTACTACCCTGGAGCTATTAATTATGCCTGACATTGATACTCCTTCCACAACAGGTGCGATTGATCCAACGCAGAAGAGGCTAATAGAAGTTGCTGGCCTCTTTTTACGGCTCGGTTTTACGGCCTTTGGTGGCCCCGCCGCGCATATTGCAATGATGCGCAATGAAGTAGTGCAGCGCCGCAAGTGGGTAAGCGATGAACGCTTTCTTGATCTGATGAGTATCATCAATCTTGTTCCTGGCCCAAACTCGACCCAACTGGCAATCTACCTTGGTTACCTGCGAGCTGGCTGGCCTGGCTTACTACTCGCTGGCATCTGCTTTATCAGCCCTGCTATGCTGATCGTACTGGCGCTGGCCTGGCTTTATGTTCACTATGGGGCGCTTCCTCAAGTGGATGGATTTCTCTATGGGATTAAGCCTGTTGTGGTTGCGATTATTGCCCAGGCACTTTGGGGACTCTGTCGTAGCGTGTTGAAGGGCTTCTGGCCTATCCTCCTCGCTCTCATCGCTCTACTCCTTTACATATTGGGCATCAATAGCTTGCTCTTGCTGGTCGGGAGTGGATTCGTATTGGTCTTCGTACGCTGGTTGCAACGTTATCGTAAAGTTCGTGCGGAAAATCTTATCAAGGTCTTCGTGCCTTTCCCTCTTTTTGATTTGCGCGGTCTAGCATCTATGCTGCCAGCCTCTGCTTTTCTCCAGATGATCAGTGTGACACTGGTTACAAATCCTGTGCCCTTGCTGGCTATTTTCTTTGCATTTCTCAAGCTTGGCGCGATTGTCTATGGTAGTGGGTATGTCTTGCTCGCTTTTCTACGTACTGATCTTGTGCAGGGCCTTCACTGGCTTACCGATCGCCAGCTATTAGATGCCATCTCAATTGGCCAGTTCACGCCTGGGCCTGTCTTTACGACGGCCACATTTATTGGCTATCTCGTCGGAGGTTTCCCTGGCGCTCTCCTGGCCACGCTGGGTATCTTCCTGCCATCCTTTGCCTTTATTGCGATTATTCATCCTCTTGCATCCAGGTTGCGTAGCTATGCCTGGACATCTGCCCTGTTGGAGGGTATAAACAGCGCCGCCCTGGCTTTAATGGGCGGCGTGCTTTTGCAACTTGGACGCGGTGCGCTGCTCGATCCATTGACATGGATTTTAGCTCTCATCGCGTTGATTGTGCTTTTGCGCTTCAAAATCAATTCTATCTGGCTGATTCTGGCTGGCGCTATTGTTGGTATCATCTATTTCCAGTTTCGTTAGGTTTACATTATGCCTTTCTCTTTTTCTCGACCTCAGCTTTGCTACGCGTTTTTGTGTATCTTCTGAACAAGAGCAGTGGCACGATGATCAGGGCGACTACGAGTACATAGGCTCCTATATTAAGAATTTTGCTCAATATAGAATTCTGTGGCACGGCGGGTGGATACAGCCCTGTAATAATGAACTGCGGATTGCCTCCAACGCGAAATGTGGTGACGGTCGCACGACCAGGAATATCGAGCATGGCGACGCTGCCTCCCGCCAGTGCCACAAAGCCCAGTTGCCCATCGCTCGTGATGGCAATAGAGGTTGGCTGGTTGCTGAGTTTGATGATGCGACCGGGTTCATGTGGGACCGCAAATCCAGCGTTCACCGGTGTAAGAACCACGAGTTGATTATGCGCCAGGTCCGGCACATACACTTCACCGGTATTCTCGTTAAAGTCCATCGGCCCATACTGTCCACCCTTAACCAGTTGCGTCGCTTTACGCGTAGTGAGATCAACCGCCTGAATGCTTCCATCCTGGGTTGTTACGTAAATGGTAGCTCCCGGTGGAATGGTGATATAGCGTGGATTACCAGGAATGACGATGCTCCCGATCACTTTTCCTGTGACATCGTCAAATGTTGTGAGCGTATTCCCGGCAGAGACCCAGAGCTGGTTGCCGGTATCGCCAGAGAGCGACGATCCGACGGCGGCTATAGCGATCCCATAGACGGGGCCGCTTGTTTGGAAGGTATGCTTGACTTTACAGGTGGCGGGATCGACCGCACTGACGCTTGATGCTCCGTTGCCAGCTACAAAGAGCGTATTGGAGCCATTATCGATGGTTAACAGGCTCGGCTGACCAGGAATACTTGCATGGCAGACTTCATTGCCAGTATTGGCGGCCAGGACTGCAACCTGTCCCTGTTGTGGCTCCGTCACATAAAGATAGCTGCCATCCAGGCTGAGAAATACCGTATGTGGGCTGCCATTAGTCGCAATCGTACGCGAAACTTTCTGTTGGCTTATGTCGATGACGCTGATGCCACTATCCGTTCCGGCCACATAAGCCACATTTGGTGCCCCACCATCCGCATGGGCAACCAGGGGTAGCAGCAAGGCTGGCAGCGCAATGGCGAGTGCCAGCATAAAGCGGCGCAATATATGTAACATAACTACTTCTCCTCTTTCTCCCTGGTCAGGACTTTGGTGTCAATGATGTCCATTGCCTGTTATCCTGATTGAAACGATAGATCTCCATAGGATAGGAGAGCGAGAGATAGAGCAGGGCACTATTATGAAGATCAGGTACCAGATTTTGCAGATTGCCTTTGATGGCTGGTAGCGTGTTCCAGGTGTGACCCCCATCGGTGCTGCGATAGATGGCCTGCCCCGTTTTGCCATACAGAAGTTGGGTCTGGAGCGGCGATGCTATCAATGATCCGAACGAGGATTGTGTGTACACCAGTTTAAAGGTCTTCCCTCCATCGTTGGATGCATAGATACCAGCGTCCCCTGAAGCATAAATGGGACTATGTGGACCAGATGTTGTCATCCCAAAGACGCCCCCTGTTGTGCCTGATACAACCTGCCAGTGAGTGCCATTGTCGCTACTGTGGGCCATTCCGTTATCACCATAGGCGATCAATTGACCAGGAGCGCCAGGGATAGCAAGCAGGCCGAGAATGCTAAAGGGCAGCGTCCCGGTGTTCGAAAAATGCTGACCTGCATCTTTGCTGACCTTGAGTCCCTGTGGGCCTTCACTGGGTAGATAGATATACGTTTCTTCAGCGGAATTGTTACCCGGAGCGACGAAATACATGTTACCAACCGTCTTTGTGGATATTGCAAGCTGCCATGTATTTCCGCCATCGGCACTGGTGTAAAGACCAAGCGTTCCTTTGGCATTCTGCGCTGCTGGCTGCGTGATTACGTATAGACGCTGTGGATCAAGTGCACTATTGACCAATGATGTCGTCATTAATCCGCCCATGACCTGATTTGCACCTGCTGCAACCTCGTGCCAGGTGGTGCCAGCGTCGCCTGAACGGAACAATCCATAATGTGTTGCGAGCATCAGGACATTATTCGGGAGCGCAATTAACGAGTGCCCATGATTATTGGCACCACCAAAGCCATTCACTGGCACAACAGGTGTTGCAGTTGCGGTCGTATCCGTGCTGCTCCCACAGGCTGCCAGGAGCAAGAGCAGTAAGCCGAAAAGAACGTAGAGCATGTTTCTCCCAGTGAATTCCTTTACCTGTACGTACAATCGTCCTGTACCTTTGCGCATACTATATATG
>JACDAE010000256.1 GCA_013695595.1 Ktedonobacteraceae bacterium
TCTGATGGTTGACCGATGTGGTCCGACTCTGTGTATCGGTATAGGCGACGACATTATAGGACCCATCATAGGCAATATTGATCTTGTTGCCATTTTTGTCCTGAAGAAACAGCAGGTGTCCGCTCCCACCAAAATGCAGCTTTTCGCTTGATTGGTGAAAGGTCATATCCGAGCTACCATCGCCATTCTTGACCAGTGTCGCATTCAGGCCAGGAACATCTTTGAAGGTGCCATTGCTATTTTTCGTAAAGTAGGCCGAATATCCGCTGGGGCCATGATAGATGATCCCACCAAGCGGATCGCTGAAGTCCAGGCGGACATCATTGCCGACGCTGAAGTTCCAGTTATTGCCCAGGTCACGCGAGAAGTTCGCAAGGCTGTTATAGAAGCTCTCGACACTCAGATCGATGCCTGTGCCACGGACCTGCTCTTCGACACTGTGCAGCAAAAGATTGCCATCGGCGACATTGACGTACAAGGTTTTGCCGCCACAGGTGCAAGACGCGCTGGTCAACGGATGTTTGACGAAGGTATAAAAGGGGAGTTGGCCCAGGCCATCATACGGCGTTGTTGAGGAGACTGCGGAGACCGTCACACGTTGGGTGGCCGCTTTGCTCAAGAACGTCGCAGGAGATGTGATCTGTCGTGCCGTCGTGGAAGAGCTGTTTCGCTGTGGCTGATCCTGTTTGACCGGTTGCAAAGGTGAAGCAGGCACCGTCGTTTGCAGACGTGCGGCGGCGGCTGGTGGAACCAGCAGGCTCCAACTTGCAACGACAGAACCAGTCAACAATAAAAGGGTCAGAACGAGGCGTAGAAGATGTGGAAACGTGATAGGGGGACACAGACTACGAAGACGCTGCAAAGAAAGAAGCGGTCGTTGTGAAGAAACATTCATGCGGTCCTTGCCTGATTGCATGTTGCAAATACTCCATTCGGTGTTGATGCTCACAAATAACAAAGAGGGAACACGGTGGCAGAACATCTCTTTTTGCATGCCACAAGAGATATTACCCATATATGAGTGTAGCAACCTTCCAACCAAAAGTCCCCTCCCAAAAGAGGTGTTTTTTGGGAGTTGGGTAATTTGTAAAAAATGGGAAATCTCCGCCTTGTAAGAGATCTCATAGCTTTAACGCTTTCGCGCAAACAATTGCTTGTGAACGTGTATGAACATGCAATTTGCTATAGATTTTTTTGAGATGCCACTTAATAGTCCCAGGTGAAAGAAAAAGTTGTTGTGCAATCTCTTTGTTTGAGAGGCCATCAATCAGGCAGTGCAAAGCCTCAAGTTCGCGCTTTGTCAGAGGCTCTTCGAGAGATGCAAAAAGCAAGGAATTCGTATCGGGTGTAACGGCTGAAAGTGGGGCTGCTATTCCTACATCCATGTATGTGTGTTCTCCTTTTTGTCTTGCATCTGTACTTAACATGTGCTCTTCATATGGCTGAGAAGCACTTTCCTGGTTACGACTCCGGGGTACCTCGGCGAGATCATCAGTTGAAATAGGCGCCTTCTCTACTCTTTCAGCGGTACAGCGCTTATTAAGCTCAATGACAGCCGCCTCGAGACGTGCAGGAGTCAATCGTTCTGAGCATCCCAGGTAGATTTTATATACTTTGTTATGGTAGTTACGATATGCATACCAATACTGTTTATTTTCTCTTTCTTCAAGGCAGGCTGTATACTGACCTTCATAACGAAAACATTCCCTTTTTTCATTCAGCCATATTTGCCACTCCTGAGTTTCAATAGAGAGGGTATACCACTGTATTCCAACACAATAATTAAGGATATTATCTTTGATATATGGCGTTGCAAATGCCATTTTCCCCCCTTTCTCAATGCACAGGAAGTCTAAACCCCCATCATGTGACAAAAAAGGGCATGGAGAGATCGCGTCATGTTGCATTACATCTGGCAAATTGCGTTATCGCTCCCCCTTTGAAGTACGCAAGGCGTGTACCATTTTAAGTGTAACAAATTACACAAGTGGGGTGTCAAGAGAAAAAGGGGTGCTTTAGCGAGGTATTGTTATTTTATAATGAGAAATTAATATTAAAACACAACAGTAATTGGTGTATAGCAAGAAAAAGCGATGCTACTCTTTACTAGTATTGCTGTAATTACGATCTATGCCCGTAAATCTGTTCCTTTACTGAGCAATTTACGGGCATAGAGAAGCTGGTATAAGCTGGTTAAATGGCGGGTGTAGGTTGCACTTTCAGCAAGATTGGATTGCTCCATGGATCATTGACATGAATAAGGTCCGGTTGTTCTTCCGTGAACGTTATATTATGAGCAATGAGGCGTGCCTTCACTTCTTGTAGAGCTTCATGGGTGGGAATAGTGATAACATATGCTTGCAAACCAGCGGAGGTAGTCGGAGCAGGTTTCGCCCCTGCTGAATGCCAGATGTTCATGCCAATCTGGTGATGGTAGCCACCTGCGCTGACGAAGAGTGCGCTTGGCATCTCGGCAGTAACATCAAAGCCAAGAATATCCGTATAAAAACGCCTCGCCTCTGGAATATTGCCTACCTGCAGGTGGATATGCCCGACGCGTGTCCTTGCGGGTAGTACATCCCACGGCTCTGCCTGCTGCCCATCCGCTGCAAGACTACGCAGATCAACAGGATCAGTCGCCATCACGACGCTACCATTTGTCCACTGCCATGTGTTGCGAGGGCGATCCTGATACAGCTCAAGCCCATTTTCGTCAGGGTCAGAGACATACAACGCCTCGCTAACTAGATGATCGCCCTGCCCAATCTGCCAATTCGCCTGTACAAGGCGCAAGAATACACGCCCAAGATCACGGCGCGTGGGGAGCAGAATGGCAACATGGTAGAGACCAGTCGCCCGGTGAGGCTGAGGACCAGCCCCCGGCACCTCGATCAATTCCAGAAGTGGCTCCCTGTCCTGACCACCAAGCAGCACCCTTCCAGGCGTTTGTTCGATTGGTTGAAAGCCCAGCACGCCCTGATAAAAAAGGAATGAACGTTCAAGCTGCGCAACGCGTAACGTGACAAGCCCGATGTTTGTCCCTGGATGAATTGATACCGATACTAAAGATGGTTGTTGTTCTATGGACATGAAATGCCTCCATTATTCTGATGTGCAATGGTTTTTGGAAAGGACGATAGTCCAATTTTACCTGCTGACAAATATGATTACAAGGCAACTTCGTCGTTCCTTTTACTATCTATCTGTAAGTATATTACAATACATAAGTGACGTTTATTCCCCAGAGTCGGAGTTATGAAC
>JACDAE010000272.1 GCA_013695595.1 Ktedonobacteraceae bacterium
CGTTGTGGCCGGGACGCTGCGAGAGATCACCAAGCGATTTTTCCAGGGGAAGTAGTCGGCAAGGGTATTGCCTTCGAGATAGTTGCCGCCCGGAAAGCGCAGGAACTTCGCGTGTGTATTACGCAAGAGCTGCATCAGGTCAGGTCGCAGTCCATTGGGGCGATTGGCCCAGGTGGGAGGGAAGAGCGAAACCAGGGTGAACCAGACCGTCCCGGTATGTGACGCGCTGATTACAAAGCGATTAGTCGATGATGTTGTCACGTTGCCTGTGGTAAGCGTGACCGAATATTGATCCCAGGTTGTGGAGATGGCACTGACTTTTGCACTGGCATAGACGGTACTTCCATCATTACTCTCAATACCAATGGTGAGCGGTCCGCTGAAGTCTGCGCTAGCTACCGCGTAGAAAGAAGCCTGATAGGTTGTATTGGGACGAACCGGAATGCCCCAGTAGCCCGCATTGGCGACGCCAACGCGCTGCCCGGAAGCCACCGTCGTGATCTGCAACTTCAGGCTGGTTGTCAAAGCAATAGTATTGGCAGGATTAGTTGTGTCCAGAGCAATTGTGCCAGCCGCACCACTGCTGGTGACCAGCGACCAGTAATCGGGGGCACTGGCATTATCCTTCAAGATGCGGTTGCGGATCAGTTCAGCGTAGAGGCCGCCATCACCGGAGTGACTGATATCCTCAAACATCAGGCCATACAGCAATGGGCTGATGCTCGGACCAGCTTCATCGACCTGCACCGTCAAGGAAGAAGAGGACGCCAGAGCTGAACCGAACAGGGTATTGACTGCCGTATAGTCCAGGGCGATATTGTAGAAACGAACATCATCGATTTGTCCATTCACAAAGTCGACGGGATTGCCGCCGTATCGTCCGCGTCCAATACCGGTATGCCCGTTCCCTTGCCAGCCGTTCGTATAAGGCGTGGTTTGCTGCAAGCTTCCATTGACGTTGTTTCCCCATCGGATGTTGGATGAGGTAGCCAGCATCATCACCTCATCCAACTCTTTGGGAACCGTCAATATGATACCGCAAAAAAAAATGGTAGAAACCCAATTAATCGCATCCCTGGTTCATCAACCGTGGACCACTAATCTATGAATTGCGGACGCGATCAAGTTCTTTAAAAATGAAATCCAGATACCTGCGTTGTGGGGAAAATATGATCAAGGTAGGGAAGCCATTTATTATTCCGTGGCCCATGACAGGCCGATGGAACACAATGGCATCCCACGGAATAATAAATGGCTTCCCTACCTTGATCATATTAGGTCCATCACATTGCTATCCACATCGATTTTTTAAACCGCATAATCGGGTACCCTACCATGTTTGCGCGTTTGACAGAATCGTAGGGGCGCGGTTCACAAGCCCGTGATATGCCATTGCATGCCGTGATGTCCCGTTACGTCGTCGTTGTTTTTTTTGCGCGTTGTCGTTGCAGGCGACTTTGTAGAAGAACCACGACCAGCAAGAATATCCCACGGATGACATTCTGCCAGAATGAATTGAGATTGAGTCCGGCCCC
Organism: Ktedonobacteraceae bacterium; assembly: GCA_013695595.1. Taxonomy (GTDB): domain Bacteria; phylum Chloroflexota; class Ktedonobacteria; order Ktedonobacterales; family Ktedonobacteraceae; genus JACDAE01. The sequence continues at coordinate 1,536 of JACDAE010000272.1, forward strand.
ACCATGGTCGATTGTGTAGTTATTCTCAAGCTGGAGTATCTCTACAATCATACCTAGCAAGAGCACTCCGATAAACGTGCCAAAGACCGAGCCGACGCCACCAGTCAGCAGCGTGCCGCCCACAACAACCGCCGCAATAGCGATCAACTCCCAGCCCACGCCTTCAGTTGCCGAACCACCACTTAGGTTGATTGCTAAGAGCACACCAACAAGACCAGTCAGGGCTCCACTGAGTGTATAGACCAGGAAGAGCGTCCTTTTGACAGGCAGACCCATCAGTTGTGCGGCCTCTGGATTGCCACCAACAGCCAGTACATTGCGGCCAAAGCGTGTATAACGCAATACCAGGATGCCGATGAGAAAGGCTATGATCAGGAGCGGGATGGTAAACGGCAATGCGGGATTAAAGTTCCCAATGGTTGTTGCTGCAACTGTATTAAAGTCACTCTTTTGATTGAGATTGATACTGGCTGCATCATTAATAAGGCGTAAAGCGATACCACGCACAATATAAAGAGTTGCAAGTGTGGTAATAAATGGTGGTATGCGCATCCAGGCCACCACAAACCCATTCACCATACCTACCACTGTGCCCGTAATGATTGCAGCCGTCAGGGCATAGAAAAAACCATGCGAGCTGGTGAGCGCGGCAACAACACTGGCAAGCGCCGCAATACCACCAACCGAGAGATCAATGCCACCCGTCATAATCACAAACGTCATACCCAGGGCAATAAGACCAAATTGTGCATTGAAATTCAGGACATTGTTGATAGTAATTGCATCGAAGTTGTCATAGCGAATAAAACTGAAAACGACAACGATGATGAGAGCGATCAGCGCACCTTGCTGCCGCGCTATATCACCGAGCCAGGGCAGGCGTGCCCTGATCTGCCCCACACGAGTCGTTGCCCTGGTCGACTCTGCCGGAGCACTGGTCTCTGGCTGTGGCGAAACTGTTGACATACTGCCTCCATACCTATAAACGGTGCCCATCTGTATCGCGGCACACTGTTCTCCTCATCAGGCTTTGCGCTGACGCTGGACGAAGACCGCCAGAATAATGAGCACTCCGATAATGACGCTGGCAATATCATCTGGCACATTGCGTGCTACCAGGGTCTGACGGATAAGTTGAATGAAGATGGCACCAATCACCGTGCCGGGAATAGTTGCACGCCCACCTGTCAATGGCGTGCCTCCAACTGCTACCGCTGCGATCGCATCAAGCTCCATACCTACCCCATCGGTCACTGGATTGGCCGCTGAGTCGAAAGCGATAAACGCCAGACCCGCAACTCCTGCCAGCAAGCCACAGATCGTATACACGATGATCAAGATACGATTTACAGGCACGCCAGCCAGGCGAGCCGCCGCTTGATTTCCACCTGCTGCAAGCAAGTAACGACTAAAGGATGTAGCACGCATCAGCCAGACAAAAATAGCAACGATGACCGCCATAAGGATGACCTGCCTGGGCAGAAATCCGAACAGATTGCCACTCAGCCAGCTTACAATAGGCGCACTTAAAAATGCAAATTGGAAGCCATTCACAGTCACCTCTGCCACGCCTCGTATCGTAATAAGGGTAATCAGCGTAGCAACGATAGGCTGCACTTTGAAACGGGTGACCAGCAACCCATTGAATGCCCCAATAAGAGCTGCGACCGCAAGTGCGATCGGTATCGCAACAATAGTGCCCAGCACAATATTGTGAATACCAAACAATTTTCCACTAAAAATCAGATAGGTAAGTATTCCAGTCAGGCCCATGACCGAGCCAACAGAGATGTCTATACCACCCGTGGCGATCACAAGAGTCATGCCTACACCCAGAATCAGCGTTGGGGTCACATGCACCAGGAGGTTCGTGATCGCAATCACTGAGCTGAACTGAGTCGTAAACAACAAATTGAAGATAATTAGCAATACGAGAGCGATCAATGCTCCATAGTCCTGCCCAATAGTGCGCAGATTGTGGGGCACTTTGAGTGCAGTCAAACGCTGCTCTAATCGTATCATGAGGCTTCTCCTGTGCCAGAATCAGCCTCACCATGCGCCATAGCGGTCAGGATGGCATCCTGGCTTATATCAGCACGCGAAAGTTCGGCCACGGTTGTACCGTCGCGCAGGATTACGACGTGGTCGCTTCCTTCGATAATCTCTTCAAGTTCGGAGGAGATCAGCAACACACCCATACCAGATTCCGCCAGTTCTTCAATGAGCTTCTGTATCTCGCCTTTGGCTCCAACATCAATACCACGCGTAGGCTCATCAAGCAATAGTAAGCGCGGATTCAAACACATCCAGCGTGCTAGTAAGACCTTTTGTTGATTGCCACCGGATAACTCACGGATCTTTTGATCGGGGCCGGCGGTTTTAATACCTAAACGTTCGATGAAACGATCAACGATTTGATCTTGCTTCTTACGATCAACGATGCCTGAACGTGTCAACGTAGGGAGAGCTGCCAGCGTGAGATTTTCGCGCACGGAGAGATCTGGAATAATGCCATCAACCTTGCGGTCTTCCGAACAAAAACCGAGGCCCGCACGAATCGCATCTTCTGGTCCACGGAAATGCGCTTCTTTGCCATCAATCGAAATTTTTCCGCCCATAATGGCATCAGCTCCAAAGATGGCACGTGCTACTTCGCTGCGGCCAGAACCAAGTAATCCGGCCAGGCCAACAATCTCCCCGGCATGTACTTTGACGCTTGCATTGCGTAACCTGACACCTTCGCGGAGACCTTCTGCTGCAAGAAGCTCTTTTTGCTCGACATGATGGCGGCTGGCATCGAAGCTGGTCTGACCACTCTTTTGCACAATTCCTAGATCTTTGCCAAGCATCTTTGCCACCAATTCGAGCTTGCTAATGGTATTGATCGGTCTCTCGTCGATTGTCTTGCCATCGCGCAAGATAGTGATGCCATCACAGATCGCGTACAACTCATCAAGGCGATGGCTTACGAAGATGGTTGCGACACCATCCGCCTTTAGCTGCCGAATAACACCAAACAGAGTAGCAACTTCATCATCATTGAGCGATGAGGTTGGCTCATCCATGATGACCAGCTTGCTCTTAAAAGAAATGGCACGTGCAATAGCAACCATTTGCTGAGTTGCTGTACTATAGGTATTGAGAGGCTTTGTCACATCGATTGAGATATGGAGCCGTTCCAGCAAAGCGCTGGCCTCGGTATTCATTTTGCGCCAGTCGAGTAATCCCCAACGAAAGAGTTGACGGCCTAAAAAGATATTTTCGGCCACACTCCGATAGGGGACAAGATTGATTTCTTGGTAGATCGTGCTGATCCCCTGGCGTTGCGCTTCCTTGGTCGATTGAAATGTTCTGTTTTGCCCGTCAAAGAAAATAGAGCCTTCATCATGACTATAGACGCCCGTGAGAACCTTAATGAGGGTTGATTTGCCTGCTCCATTCTGACCAATGAGCGCATGCACTTCGCCACGCTCAACATGGATTGAAGTATCTGAGAGGGCGACGGAACCGGTAAAACGTTTCGTAATGTGCTCCATTTGCAGAAGCATGTTGCTTTCTGGCATAAGCTACCTCCTGAAAGCACCATTCCGCTATCACTGGGATGGAATGTGATAGCGGAACAGAGCTCATGCGTTAAAGAAGACTAGAACGCATCTGGGGAGTAAGCTTTTGCTGTTCCATCAGCAAGCTTGAAGACTTTATCTGGCTGCACAACCCATGCGGGCAGATCCGCGCCCTTGGCATACTGGCCAATGGTCTGGAAAACCAGATCACCCAGACGTGGATTTGATTGAACAACTGCGTACTCTTCACCAGCAAGCACCAGGTTAATGGCATCTTTGGTTCCATCGATGGAAACCACCTTGATATCCGTTCCAGGCTTTTTGCCGGCAGCTTTAAGAGCGGTGATAGCGCCGATAGCCATCTCATCGTTATGTGCAAAGACACCCTTGATGTTGGGGTACTGCTGGATCAAGGTAGACATAACTTGCTGGCCTGTTGCACGTGCGAAGTTGGCGGTCTGCTCTGCAACAATTTTAATGCCAGGAGCTTTTGCGGCAAGTTCGCCATCAAAACCACCACCACGCAGGATGGCAGGAGAGGAACCAGTTGTTCCACTCAGCTCAACAATAGTTGCCTTTGTGCTGGGGCCACCCAGAGACTCGATCAGCGCATCAGCGGCAAGAGCGCCCTGCTTCTGGAAATCCGAACCAACGAAGGTTGCGAAATCGCGACCAGGTGTTGCCATACTCTCATTAACATCGCGGTCAACAACAATAACCGGGATACAATTTTTACGCGCACTCAGAACGGCACTGACTTCAGCATCTTCGGTGTGTGGATCGACCAGCAGAATATCGGGGCGGTCATTGATCAGCGTCTGGATATCCTGTACCTGTTGATCGTCCGAATTGTTTGCATTGGTGGCCACTAACGTATCACCGGCAGCTTTCGCCGCGCTTACGATGCTTGCCTCTTCGGCGTTACGCCAGGCACCGTCAAGGGCATTCTGTGACCAGCCTACTTTAAGGCCAGTCGTCTTTGTGAGTTTAACGAACTTTGTGTTGCTACCGGAAACACAGGTCGAAGCTGTTGAACTAGTGGTAGTAGTGGCAGTGCTACCTCCACAGGCAGCAAGCGTTATACCCAGTGCAGCGATAACGGGTACGGTCGTCATAAAAGACCGCTTGAGAGGAGACCAGGAGAATTGCATCAGGAACCAACCTTTCGTAAAATATGACAACATTGTCCAGCGAGCAAATCAACTTTCCCGGGATGGGGGAAGTGTTCACTCATATTCTAAAATACGCTGAGATGAAAGATGGTTTCTTCTTCGGTTGATCCACCTGGACAATGAAGAAAACCTGCCCTCCTAAATACTGCTTAGTATGAGCACCTTCATCAGCGCACCGGAAATTTAAGCGTACGTCTCAACATACGGAAAAATGACGAAGCTTTTTATGCTAGTTTACCTGGAAAAGACACGAGCTATTTAATAGGTCGTTTTAGATCTATGAATGCCCCTCGTATGATATGCAATGGTAAGGGAAGCCGTGTAAGGCCGATGGGAAGGGTAGATATCTTTTGTCCAATTTTTGTGCCTCTCATACAACAATGTAATCCGAGAAAGACCGGCATTTCTGCAAATAAATGTTCCAAGAAGAGTGTCAACTCCTTTTGACTGAGAAGCGTTCTAGTATTTCCAGGTAGGGAGCTACAGACGCCTTTGCCTATTTAACCGGTTAAATTGATCAACTAGGTATCAGTATAATGATGGGATCATAGTTTGTCAAGAGTTTTAAATCTGAATATTTTTCCTTCTCAGGAGCCAACTCTATAAATGCTCACCAGAAGGGCCGCTTCAGGGGTTAAGCGTACTATAAGGGGCATGGAAATTGGATCAGATACGAATTATAAGTGAATATCAATTTTGAATAAAATGCGAAATCTATCCTGGCAATTGACGGGGTAGAAAAAGTGTCGTATAGTTTAGAGGATTTATGCGCTTAAATTGGGAGGGATACTACCACCATGACCACTATTTCAGATGTAGCACGTCGGGCAAAAGTGACGACGGCGACAGTATCTAACGTGATTACTCAGCGTGTACCTGTGAGTGATAAAACGCGTGCGCGTGTTCTACAGGCCATCGAAGAATTGGGATATCGTCCAAATCTGGTGGCCCGTGGATTAGCACAGGGCAAGACCATGACATTGGCCCTGGTTGTGCCAACCCTCTCAAATCCCTTTTTTGCCGAAGTGGTGGAAGAGGTCGAGCGTGTTGCCGATCAGCACGATTACCAGTTGCTCTTGAGCATGACGCATAATTCCTGGGAAGAGGGCAAACGGCATCTGGAACGTATGTCAAGTCGTTGGGTTGATGGTTTCATTGTCATGGGCATGGCGGCTGATATTGCCGATGTCCTGGCGCTCAAAAATGGCGGTAAAGAGGTGGTATTGAGCGTGTGGAATCAGGATCAATATACTCAGACTTTGCCCATCATCGATATCGATTTCCGTCTCGCGGGAGAACTGGCCACGCGCCACCTGATAGAATGCGGTCATCGGCAGATTGCAGCTATTGTGGAAGAACCGGTGCAATTGACGCGGCGCAAAGGCTTCGAGGCGGCTCTTGTCGAGGCTGGTCTTGTCGTCCCGCCAGAATACATTCGCCAGGGCAATTCATCATTTGAAAGTGGCTACCAGGGGACATTAGAGTTGATGGCTCTGCCAAATCCACCGACCGCGATTTTTGCGGGTAACGACTGGATGGCCCTGGGCGCGATTGAGGCCATCGTAAGCAAGGGCCTATCTGTGCCCTACGATGTTGCAGTGGTTGGAGTCGATGATATCAGCCAGGCTGCTCATACGCATCCTCCCCTCACGACCGTCAGGATTCCGAAGCGGGAGATGGCTCGCGTTGCCACAGAGATGCTGTTGCGTTATATTCAGGGCGTGGATGTTCCTGAAGAGCCGCTCAAGATTCTGGTGAGTCCTCATCTCAAAATACGCCAGTCGACTGCTACGATCAGGGGGCTTTCTGATATATCACTTTGAATTTTAGCTTTTTTCTGCGTGTTCTGGATGGCTTGCCATCGGTTGGAAAACAAACTTATTGGAGATAAAGAAGCCATAGGCGAAAACAAGAATGATCCCAACCGGGTTGGCGATGTATTCATTGACTTGAAGCCCATAGACAAGCACTAAGCCGATGGTAAATGTAAGTAATTGAGCCGATAAACTGGTCAATTGTGCTTTCCCAGCTCGCCGAATCCACTCCCAGCTCTGGGGCTTCTGTTCGCGGTAGGTAAATAGTTGATTGAGCACGAAATTGAGCGTCGTGCTTACCTCGAACGCGCACATTGAAGCCAGAGCGTAAAGGAGATCAACTACAATATGATGGCTCATGAGCGAGAAATGAACGGTGAGTTGGAAATTGTGTAGAAGATATTTAAAAACAAATAGCGCCACATCATTGATTGGAATGCCAATCCCCCCTACTAACCCATAACGGACGATGCGTTTGTTTAAGAGCTGTTTTACTAAAGAAAATGATAGAGTTTAAAAGTACTAGCTGGCTATTGCCTATAAAAATACCCCCTCTAAAGGGGGTATGAGATTCTCATTATTTATTGCGTAATAAGCGTGTATTTTCTGTTAGTTGTAGTCTTGCCAGGACTTGATCGCTATCTTTTCCAGATCCTTGTCTTGCAGTGCTTTCGTGAATAACCGCACCTGCTTGATTTTAGTGAGTAGTTGCGTATTTGTATCCACCGCCAGCCGTCTCATAACATAATACCTGTCCAGATCTTTTTGCATGCGTCCCGCCACCACCACAATCGCCAGGTCGACGAGATCGTCGTGGAAGCACCTGAGCATGCCTGAACCTGCTTGTCCGTTGTCATCAACAAGCTTTGTAGCCTTGATACCACGCTGCTGTAAGAGTTCCCATGTCTCTGCGGGAGCGTAGAGGGGTAATCCCAGTCCGACCAGTTCCTGCATGCAATCCAGAAATGCAGCCTCTTTCTCTTCTCCGCCCAGGCTCACAAAGATGCCCTTATGTGGAATAGTGCCACCCGTGGCAAGCATGGTTTTGAGATAGGCCTCCTCTACGTCTTCACCGAAGCTGGCGACCTCTCCCGTTGAGGCCATCTCTACTCCCTGAATGGGGTCGGCTCCGCTTAATCTGGCGAACGAGAACTGGGGCGCTTTGACGGCGGTAAATGTAGGCCTTGGGATCGTGATCTCCGCAACCTCCTCTTGAAATAACGCGTCAACGAAGATCTCCATCATATTCACGCCGGTGACTTTGGCGATGAAGGGGAACGTGCGCGATGCTCGCAGGTTGGCCTCGATAACGGCGACCATCTGGTCTTTAACTAGAAACTGGATATTGAACGGTCCCGTGATCACTAATGCTTGCGCAATCGCTCGCCCGGCCTGTTCAATGGTGCGTTGTGCGTCTGTGGAGATGGTTTGTGGTGGCAGTACAACGGTTGCATCGCCCGAATGGACACCGGCGTTCTCGATATGTTCCGAAATGACAAATGCCTTGATCTGTCCACGTTGTGCTACTGCGTCCAATTCGACTTCTCTGGACTTTTCATAAAATTTTGAGATAGTGGCTGGATGCTCTCCTGAGACGGCTGCCGCCTGCTGTGCATAATACAGCAATTCAGTCTTGCTATAACATACGCTCATGGCACTGCCCGATAGCACATAGGATGGTCTGACCAGCACAGGGTAGCCAACACGATCTGCAAAGGCTGCCAGGTCGTCGAGCGTGCTAAAGGCATCCCAGGCTGGTTGCTCAATGCCAAGCGTGTCCAGCAGGTGTGAGAACTTGCTGCGATCCTCTGCCTGATCGATATGGGCCGCGTCGGTTCCCAGCAGACGACAGCCATAGTCCTGTAAGGTTTTTGCCAGGGTGTTTGGTGTCTGTCCACCAACGGAGACGATCATTCCATGTGGCATCTCGAACTCGTAGATGTCGGCGATGCGCTCGAATGTCAGCTCTTCGAAGTACAGGCGATCAGATACATCATGATCGGTGGAGACCGTTTCAGGATTGCAGTTGATGACGACCGACCTCTTCTGATACTTTTTGAGCGCCTCGGCTGTGCTGACGCTGGTCCAGTCGAACTCGACCGACGAGCCGATATGATAAGGACCGGAGCCGAGCACGATAACTCCGTCGTTACCAAATGCCTCTATATCGTAATGCTGCCGGTTATAGGTCATGTAGAGATAGTTGGTGGATGAGGGAAACTCGGCGGCCAGTGTGTCGATCTGGAATATTGAGGGCGTGACTCCCAGTTGTTGGCGCACCGTGCGTATCTCCAGTTCGCCCGCATCGATCACCTTCCCGATGCGCTTATCCGAAAATCCCAGTTGTTTTAGTTCCAGCAAGCGTGCCCCGTTCAAGACAGGATGGTCACGCATTTCGTTTTCTTTGGCGACGATATGCTGGATGCGCTGCAAGAACCAGCCGTCGATGCCCGTTATATCGGCGATGGTGGAGACTGGTACTTGTTCTTGCAATGCTCTGGCGATGGCAAACATGCGCTTCGGCGTGGGGCGATGCAGGTATGTGCGTGCCTCAGTCGTGTTGGCGAAGAGTGCCTCGACATCGGTAATGCCCTCGACGCCGATGTGCAGCATGCGAATGGCTTTCTGAAAGGCTTCCTCGAATGTTCTGCCGATGCCCATCACTTCGCCGACGGACTTCATTGCGCTACCGATCGTTTCGTCGACGCCCTTAAACTTTTCCAGGTTCCAGCGCGGTATTTTGACGACGAGATAGTCCAGGCTTGGCTCAAAGCAGGCACTCGTTACTCCGGTGACCTTGTTGGTCAGTTCCGTCAATCCATAGCCGAGTCCCAGTTTGGCTGCGACATAGGCCAGTGGATAGCCGGTGGCTTTACTGGCCAGCGCCGAACTGCGCGATAGCCTGGCATTGACCTCGATAACAAAGTATTCCAGGGTCAGGGGGTCAAGGGCGAATTGGACGTTGCATTCTCCAACGATGCCCAGGCTTCTGACAATGGTGATGGATGCGTTGCGTAGGGTGAAGTATTCGGTATTGGTGAGCGTCTGACTGGGTGCAACGACGATGGATTCGCCCGTGTGGATGCCGAGCGGGTCCATGTTCTCCATGTTGCAGATGGTGATGCAGTTATCATATTTGTCGCGCACCACCTCGTACTCGATCTCTTTGAAATGGTGCAGGTATTGCTCAATGAGGACCTGTGGCGCGAACGCCAGCGCACCCGTAACGAGACTTTCCAGTTCCTCCTGGTTATGCGCGATCCCCGATCCCTGCCCACCCAGTGCGTAGCCAGCGCGGATCATGACCGGGTAGCCGATCCTATCTGCAATAGTAATCGAGTTGGCGAGCGTGGTTGCGCTCTGACTGCCAGGCGTGGGGATATCCAGACCGCGCAGATGTTCGGCGAACTTCTGACGATCTTCGGTGAGAATGATCGCGGAGATGGGTGTCCCCAGAATGGCGACTCCATACCGCTCTAATACGCCCTGCTCGAAGAGCTCAATGCCGCAGTTCAGTGCTGTCTGCCCACCAAAAGAGAGCAGAATGCCGTCTGGTTGCTCCTTTTCGATGATTTTAATAACGAAAAAGGGGGTGACGGGCAGAAAGTAGACGTGATCGGCCATCGACTTTGATGTTTGGATGGTGGCGATGTTTGGGTTCACCAGAACGGTTTCGATGCCCTCTTCTTTGAGAACTTTGAGGGCCTGGGAGCCGGAGTAGTCGAACTCTCCGGCCTGCCCAATTTTAAGTGCACCTGATCCCAGTACCAGCACTTTCTTCAACTGTTGCATGCCACTTTCTCCAGGAAGTAGTCAAAGATCCATTCGCTGTCCGTGGGGCCAGGCGCAGCTTCGGGATGAAATTGTACTGACATAAAGGGCTTGCTGGTATGCCGGATGCCCTCGTTGCTGCCGTCGTTGGCGTTGGTGAACCATGGCTCAAAGTCCGTGGGGATGGTTCCGACCGCGAAACTGTGGTTCTGAGTGGTGATGTAACAGCGCTTCGTGCCCTCTAGAATACAGGGCTGGTTCTGGCTGCGATGCCCATATGGCAATTTGTATGTATCGCCGCCTGCCGCCAGGGTCAACAACTGATGGCCCATGCAGATACCCAGCGTGGGAATACCTGCCGCCAGAGCTTTGCGAATGGTCGCCACGGTCTCCGGCACCATTTTGGGGTTGCCAGGTCCATTGGAGATCAGCAGACCGTCGAAGTGCAGATCGTTCTCCGGCGCGAAGAGATCATAGTCCCATGGCACCGTAATCAGGGTGACATCGCGCTTGAGCAGGCAACGGTTAATGTTCTGTTTCGCTCCGCAGTCGAGCATGGCGATCGTTTTATGTCCATTCCCTTCGATGTGAACGTCGTGCGTAGAGACCTTTGCGACGAGATTTTCGGCATCGGGATCATAAAAGGGCAGGTCCTCATCAAAAACGATTTTGCCCAACATGGTGCCATGTTTACGAATGTATTGTGTCAGGAGGCGTGTATCTTTAATCTCCAGCGCTGGAATTTTTTCGTCTTGCAGCCACTGCCCCAATGTGCGGACGCTTTGAGCATGAAACGGTGTATCTATATAATTGGAGACGATCAGTCCTGAGATGCGAATACGTTTATCTTCCCAGAGTGATGGCTCTGGCACTCCATAATTGCCTATGAGTGGATATGTCATTACAAGCAATTGGCCGCTATAGGATGCGTCGGTGATTGCTTCGGGGTAGCCAACCATGCCAGTGCAAAAAACAACTTCGCCTGCTATACCCTCTGGCGCACCAAAAGATGTACCTTCAAAACGTGTTCCGTCCGCCAGTATCAACGTGCCACTCTTGCGGTTGTCTGTAAAAATGGACGTCTGTCCCATTGTCTCGGTCTGTACAGCCATGTTTGTTCTCCTTCTGGTTGCTCATCAAGACCGACATTGGAGGGTAAAAAAAAGCTCGCCCCCTCAATGTCTTAGAAGGGACGAGAATAGTCAAAGCAGCGTCTGCTGTATGAATCTAAACCCGTGGTGCCACCCCGATTGTCACTATCTGCTGCTCAGCAATTCCCCAACGACCTCGTGAAGGAATGATGGTGACCACTTTTTCCAGGTTGTTCTTTTGCATGGGGACCACCCATCTGTACCTACTTGTCGGTTTTCTTTTCAACGTGTTGAAGAGAATGAAACTGACTTTCTTCGGTCAGCCGCTTCCGAAGGCGTTCTGAGTTGGACATTCCGTTCCGATCTCTCACTCTGTATCGGATCGCTGTTGGTGTCGCTACCCATACTCGTTTCGTTCAACGCGGGCTATGCTATCAAAAAAATCGTCTTTCATTGATGATACTGATTTAGAGGCTCTCTGTCAATCCTGAAAACTTACTATAATGCTATGTGCATAATGCACAAGTTCTATTTTTGACCATCCCTACGGAATTAGAAATGGCTTCCCTCCTATGATCACATTGTCGACCACAGCATCTGGCAGAAACTTGTAACTTACTGCGTATCATTTTAGTAGGGAGGGATTTCCCTGTGGACTATAGTGTATCCACGTAATTTTCTCACCTTATGAGCATTCTGCGGAGAATTGTCCATGTTGTGAGAAATGACGCCAACCAAAGGAGTGAAGCGTATGTCTACTAAGTATGTATTCGGACGACTACGACGTATAGCATTTATGAGTGTCTTTGCGTTCAGCCTGTTCCTCATTGTCCCTATTGCAGCATTTGCCCAATCTCATGTGGCCCAATCTCATCCTCTTCACGGTATTTACCAGCAAACCAATCTGATTTCGGATCTCCCAGGTATGGCCCCTGTGACCGATCTCAACCTGGTCAATCCATGGGGATTGGTGGCTTCTCCTACCAGCCCCTGGTGGGTTTCGGACAATAATGCTGGCAAAACGACTCTCTATAATGGTCAAGGCCAGATCATCCCGCTAGTGGCTACTATTCCAGGGCCTACTGGTAGCCCCGCCGGAACGTTGGGAACGCCAACCGGTATTGTGTTCAACAGCACAACCGGTTTTGCTGTTTCGGAGAATGGCGTATCCGCTCCGGCGGCGTTCATTTTTTCTACTGAAGATGGAACAATTGCTGGCTGGAGCGGCGCTGTTGACAGGACCCATGCCATCCTGACCGCAGATCGCTCAATGGTAGGTGCTGGGGCTGTCTACAAAGGACTTGCTATCGGCAGTACTAAGGCTGGTATGTTCATCTATGCCACGAATTTCCGCTTCGGAACCGTCGATGTATTCGATAGCAATTTTAAGCTGGTTGGCTCTTTCACCGATCACTATCTCCCTAAAGGCTACGCACCTTTCGGCATTCAGAACATTGGCGGTCGGCTCTATGTTACGTTTGCCTTACAGGATGCTGCCCGCCATGATGATGTTAAGGGTAAGGGCCATGGGTTTGTGGATGTCTTTAATACCAATGGAAAGTTGCTCCACCGTCTCATTTCACGTGGTAAGCTCGACTCTCCGTGGGGACTGGCGCTCGCACCTGCCAACTATGGCGCATTCAGCAATACACTGCTGGTCGGCAATTTCGGCGATGGCTTCATTGATGCTTACAAGCTCAATGGTTCTTTCCTGGGTAGATTGAGTAATAGCTCGCGGGCTCCTATTGTGATTGATGGTCTGTGGGGATTGTCCTTTGGCAATGGTGCAGGATCTGGAGGAACCAACGAACTCTTTTTCACTGCTGGCATTCAGGACGAGTCACATGGCCTCTTTGGCAAGATCGATAGCGTAAGCT
>JACDAE010000284.1 GCA_013695595.1 Ktedonobacteraceae bacterium
ACCACATTGTTCTCTTTGCCTACCAATTATACGGGACGCTATGTCCTATCGTCAAAAGCAACCGCAAAGTCATTATATCGCCCCCGCTACTGCCGACTGACGACGCAATGCCCAGATCGCTAGAAAGAAGAGGAGCACTGTACTCCCCAGCAGGATCGCGCCATCCAGGAATGTATTCTGCAATGAAGCCTGATTCTGCATGGCTTTCAAGAAGCTATCGGCCATATAGTAGGTTGGCAGCACTTTCATCACCTGCTCTAAAGGGCTGCCCTGTACTATCGCATTGAGAGGACCCAGCACCAGGGCAGGCAATGTATACGCCAGGGATATCAGCCCGACGAACGTGCCAAGGGTTCCATTCGTCTGGCAAAGACAGCCAAAGAGCAGGCCGAGCATCAGCCCAAAGCAGGCACTCAGCAAAGTGAAAAGTAAGAGGAGCGGCACCTGCCCAATCAGACCGCCCTGGATGATGAGCACCGCAGCAGAAATCAGAATTTGATAGACCAGGGCGACCAATAACTTGCTCAACACGATATCGCCCCAGGAGGCCGGGGAGACCATCAACATGCGCAGCGTTTTCTTCTCCTTTTCCTCTATCAGCATCCCTGGCACAAAGGCGATCCCAATAGTCAGCGAGTAGAGCAATCCAGCCATCGCATATCGCTGTGCATAATCCAGCGCATAATTGCTGGTCATCGGCAGATTAACCGTGGTGACGGCAAAGCTAAGTGGGGTTTGTGGGCTGGTTAAGCCACGTGTATAATCAGAGATTGCATGTTCTAGTAGCTTTTCAGAATTATCCCCCAGGTAAGTATCATTCACATACAATTGAATTTGTGGATGAGCACCCATACGCACGCCACTCTCAAAGTGGGCAGGAATCACGACGCCAAGGATATAAGAGATGTTTGGGCGTGATCCTTGCCAACCAAACGTGTTTGCTACTTCCAGAGCAGAACTGGCATGCACAATGGGAAATTCTACCATAACCTTGCCCACAAATTGCTCGACGCCCGAATTGTCAGGATTATAAATGAGTATATCCGTGCTGGCATTCTTATTGGCAACCAGTCCGTTGATGACCGCGAAGAGGACTGCCAGCATAATTGGAGCGAGTAGAAAAAAGAGTGTCGTCTTATTTAAGAGCATATCCAGCGCATCTTTACGCGCGATAGCGATGATATTGCGTGCTTGCATGATTTTACTCCCTACTACTCTGTCAAAGGTGATTGCACGCCCACACGGGATACTAAATGGCTCCCCTACAGGAGGAAAACCATGCTATGAGCGTTGACAGAGCGTTATCCATTTTGTAGCGGCGATATGCCTGCAATTTTAATAAACACTTCTTCCAGGGTCGCTTCACGTGAATGAATCGCCAGTACGTCTCCCTGCGCCATCCACTCTGTGAGCCGCTTCTGATCGGCAACATCATCGATTTTGAGCGTCACATCATGCATGGTATGAGAACTATTCACATCCTCTTTCAAGGTCACCACCAGTTCATGCCGTCCATGCGCCAGCTTCAGATTGCGTGGCGCATCATTGGCTACCACCCGCCCATCGACAATAAAGGCGACCTGCTGGCAAAGCTGATCGGCTTCGTCCATCAGGTGTGTGGTCAGGAGAATGGTCATCCCTTCTTCGCTCAATAGCTTGATGGTTTCGCGTATAGTGCGGGCGGAGATGGGGTCCAGACCACGACTCGGTTCATCTAGAAAGAGCATTGGTGGGCGATGCAACAGCGCGCGGGCAATCACCATACGCTGTTTCATACCGTTAGAAAATGTGCTCACGCGCTCTCTGGCACGCTCACGCAGATGTACCAGTTCAAGCACCTCGTCGACCCTGCTCTTCGGTAGCCCATAGAGCCAGCGCGAAAACTCAAGGTTATTGCGTGCCGAAAGCCGCTCATACAGATTTTGCTCTTCAAAAACCACGCCAATGCGCTCTTTCAAATGTGCCCGATCTTTGACCACGTCGCAACCCGCCACGATGGCGCTTCCACTATCCGGGTCAATCTGCCCAGTAAGCATACGAATTGTCGTCGTCTTGCCCGCACCATTCGGGCCAAGCAGACCGAATATTTCACCACGCCGCACATTGAAGCTACTATCCACGACCGCTTTCTTGGCCTTAAACGAGCGGCTCAGTTTGTAAGCTTCGATCATCATAGTCATCAACAGCATACCTTTTCTCTAGTATCCAGTAGATTGATGGACGGCTCGCAATGCCAGAACGAGCAGGACAAGGCTGTATAGATGTGGTAGGTACAATAACCAGGCACCAGCGCCAGGGATCAGAAAGAGCAGGTAGCTCACAATTACCAGTGGTACTCCAAACAAGAGTGTCGTATAGATCTGCTCCTTGTATGTGCCCTTCCCACCCAGTGCTCTGGCAATCAAGAACAGAATACCACCGGCAGCGAGAAACGACACAGGAGTAAGAAGCAATTCAACGATGGCAAGAGACACAATCGTAACCATCAGAAGCGTCGCATGGCTTATTCCAGCAGTACCAATCACGCTACTAAAATTGGGCGGCGAGATGAGCAGGCCAATTGTTTGCAGCACAGCACCAATCAAACCAAGGGCGATAAATTGGAGCCAGTTCATTCCCCAGGTGGCTTTCCCCTTTTCCTCTCTAAATGTCGCTATCGATGGATGGGTCAACACCTTAAAGTATTGGGCCGGTAGTTCTCGTATTGCCTGGCTGGTTGGACGCGGTAGAGAAGTTTGAGATGTATAATTTGAGTTGAGTTCCATTGTTTTTCTCCTTGTTTCCTTTGTTTTATTGATTTCGTAACCTGAAAAAACTGTAACATGAGGAATAATTTGGCGCTACAAAAAATGGCTGAATGGAGAAGATAAGCACTCAACAAGCTCAAATGGAGGGTTGAATGGAGCGTATTAAACGTCATTGTGTCCCCATGACATCGTGCGTAGGGGCGTGTGCTTGCCACTAATACCATTTGGATAAAAGAATGTATAGTGCAATAGTAGGGGTAAGGGTGGGCGGGTGGTGGTGGATGGGGCCTTGTGCTTACCCCTACTGCCGACATTATTCTCGGTATTGGGCCATCGCCCCTACGCCAGGTCCGATTTTAGTGGATCTATGCTACAATAGCACCAGGTATATCTCAGCGAGTATTCCTATGCACTGGAGGTTTTTCTTCCCATGTTAGAAGTACGCCAACTCGAAAAAGTGGTCGAGAACCGCAGTGTGCTCTCCATCGATCAACTCGAAATGAATAGCGGCGAGGTTGTGGCCCTGATTGGCCCTGCCCATAGCGGTAAATCAACGCTGATCCGTCTATTATCAGGGGCGATGCTTCCCAGTGGCGGCACGATCATCCTTGATGGAGAATCCGTCACTATATCGCATACAGCACGCAAGCGCATAGGTACTCTTTTCGAGGAAGACCTGCTCTATGAGCGCCACTCAGCGCAGAGAAACCTGGATTTTTATTGCCGGCTCCATAATCTACCGAAAAGCCGCAGCGGCGAAATGCTCAAACAGGTCGGCCTGAGCGACCAGGCACAGAAGCCTGTCAGTAAGCTTGCCGCCAATGCCCAACGTCGCCTGGCCTTTATACGCGTAGTGATGGGGCAACACGCATTATTATTACTCGACCAGCCTATCTTACGCACAGATCTGGATACACAGGCCCTTTTTGCACGCCTGATTAGCTCGGCTGCCGCTGAAGGAGCCACGATACTGGTGGCTGATGAAGACCTTTCCTGGGCCAGTAAATGTTGTACACGCGTCATAGAGCTGGAAGATGGGCGCATCACCAATCGCTACGCGCTTGAAACTGGTACGGCTGGAACATTGGCCCCCGAACGTCTGATCCCCTTTAAGGTGCCTGCACGCAAAGATGATCGCATCATGCTCTTTGATCCCGGCGATATTCTCTATGCAACCAGCCGCGATGGCAAGACATATCTACGCACACCCACGGAGGAGGCTACGACGAACCTCACCCTGCAAGAACTTGAAAGCCGCCTCAACGGACGTGGTTTCTTCAAAGCCCATCGCGCTTATCTCGTGAATCTACAACATATTAAAGCGGTGATCCAATTTACGCGTAACAGCTATTCGCTCCAACTAAGTGATAAACAAGAAACTATTATCCCTCTTAGCAAGCAATCAGAAAAAGAGTTACAAGATCTATTGGGCTATTAGAAGCTGTATACTCTCCTTGGGTTAGAAGTCACCAGCCAGAAAAGTGGAAAACTTCCGTTCAGCTTGAACTTAATGTATACTGAAAAAGGCTTACAACTCGTATTTTAAAAATAGTTAGAACGAAATCCTCCATCCGAAAGGACCATACATAATGGTAGAGACAGTACAAGATACCATAAGAGGACCCATTGAGATCGTTGATCGGCCCGAAGAAACAACCGATGGCAAGCGTTTCAATATCTGGCTACTCGTACCAGTGGTACTGGCAGCCGCAGTGGGCATCTTCTTTGTGGTCAGCCGCATCCTCAGTAAAGAAGCATAACCCACTTCATTTCGCACGAAAGAGCATAGCTATCATAACTAGAGAGCTATGCTCTTTCACTTTTTCTACAAATATAAGCTCCTCAATTTCATCTCTATTGTAAAAGTTTATTTCTCCACTCACATATAAAAATGAATGATTCCTGCTGGAAATAGGGCGATAGAGATAGATTAATATTCCCTTAACATTAGCTTAAATATCCTCCTATATACTGCTACGTGGTGGGAGTTTTAATACATTTCCATATTTTAAAATGAATTGGCAAAAGGAACAAAGTATGTCGACAAAAATTGTACGTATTGGAGCAGTTATGGGGATAATTGCTCTCTGTCTGGTTACACTGATCCTTGTGAACAAATCAGCCAGTGCGGCCACATCTATCGTAAAGGCATCGTCGCCTGCCAGACCAGTAGCCTTGCCCGGCTATGATATCAATGTTTTTGCGAAAGGCAATACAGCTTACTACAACCCTGACTCCATTGAGGTTGCAGGAAAATACGTCTATATCGCATATCAGAATACGACCGCAAAGGATGGCACGGACAACAAGACCAGCACTATTGTTCAATATACCAAAGAAGGACATGTGGTCCATATCTTCAAAGTGCCTGGTCACAATGATGGCCTGCGCTTCAACCCTTACACCCATTTAGTGTGGGCTACATCAAATGAAGATGGCAATCCACGTATCATGACCATCAATCCTGCCACGGGCGTCATCGTCCAGTACCAGGTTCCTACCACCCCCCATGGTGGTGGCTATGACGATGTCGTTTTCCTCAATGGCATGGCATTTATTGCGGCCTCTAATCCCACATTGAACTCGGCTGGCATCAATGTTTTCCCGGCTCTCGATAAAGTCGAATTAAAGAATGGCAAAGCCATCCTGACACCAATCTTGCAAGGGAACGCGACGGCTACCGATCTCACGACAAACCAATCGGTAACGCTCAATCTAACAGATCCTGACTCTATGACGGTTAACAGCCAGGGCAGCCTCGTGCTGGATAGCCAGGGCGATTCCGAACTCATCTTCTTGCATAATCCCGGCACATCGAAACAGACAGTCACCCGCCTCCCAGTTGGAACCCAGGTTGATGACACCGTCTGGATTCC
>JACDAE010000286.1 GCA_013695595.1 Ktedonobacteraceae bacterium
ACGGTGACCAATGCGAGTTACAACGGCACGATAGCCCCTGGACAATCAGTTAGCGTGGGCTTCAATGGTACCTGGAGTGGCAGCAATCCAGTTCCAACCTCGTTTACTATCAACGGCTCTCCCACCCATTGATAGCCAAATGAAATAAGGGCAATTGCTTCCTCCAAGAAGCAATTGCCCTCTGGCAGGTGAAACTGCCTACGCCTGTCTCCTCGCCACCGCAGGTGGCTCGCCTCGGTTTTGTGTGAGTGGAGGGCCGTAGGCGCTGAAGAGTCTGCAAAAGACTATTTGGATAGCTACATTAAATCTTAAATCAGGATAACAGGCTAAGATTGCGCGCATATGCCACTGCTTGCGTACGATTGGTTGCCTGCAACTTGGAGAGAATATTACTCATATGCCGCTTGACCGTTGCAGGAGCAATGACCAGATCGCGTGCAATCTCTCCGTTCACATCTCCGCGTGCCATTAACCGCAATACCTCAATCTCACGTGCGCTGAGTGGATCTACTATTTGTTGTACGGGAAGAGCTTGTCGCTTTTGTGAAACATCATGTACATCTTTCTTTTGAGGAGGAGTAAGTGGAAGTGTATTGCGCTCCTCTGGCTCACGTATATTGTTATCTTCAGCGAGAAAACCATGCTGCTTATACCAGCAACTCGCCCGGTGTTGCAACGTAGATAGTATTGCGGGATCGATGCGCTCCAGACGACTGAGAAGCTTCAGGCAACAGATCTGCCCTGGTGATCAAAACAGGTGGTACTGTCCCCTTCTCATCTATTTCTTGTTCCAACACTGACAATGATATCGTGTGCTTGCGCCGTATCTGGCGTCGTATATCGCGACACCGGTTCCAGGCAACCCGAAACAACCAGGGTTTAATGGACCTGCTTGTATCAAGTATTGGCAAATACAGATAGAGCTGGAGCCAGACATGTTGTAAAACGTCCTCCGCTTCTTCCTCTGCGAGAGAGTACAGGCAGGAACGAATAAATTGGAGCAACTGGTGTTGGTATTGTTGCGTGAGTTGGGTAAATGCGTGTTGATCTCCTGCAAGGCTTTGCGTAATAGAGATACTATCTGGGAGAATAGGATCAGGTATCAACGTGCTCATTTGCATAGAGAGAACCCTCCTTCAGGCTCCATACATGAATAAGATACTATTGAATGCCATAGGGTATTTGTTGCCAGGTCTGTCCACCATCATTTGTTTGCAACAGTTGATTGGTGGTTATGCCCCATCCGTTCTGGGAACCGATAAAGCTCAAGGCATTCAATTTGTATGCTGTATTGGATACTGAGGACCAGTGATTTCCACCGTCGCCTGTGCTGTAGAGCTTTCCACTGCGCGTATCCGTCGCCCACGCATGAGAGGGATCGACCACATATGTATTTGTGGCCTGAATGTGTACCACGCTGGTCTGAAACCAGTTCACTCCTCCATCATTTGAGCGATAGAGAACCAGTAAGTTGTCATTTGGGACCGTGACGTTGACTGGTAAAATCACAACGTTTCCGAAGAAGATGGGTGGCTGTGAGTTGTTTGATGGGTTAACATACCCGCCCAGCAGATGTGGTAACGATTTCGTTTGCCAGGTTCGTCCACCATTCTGGGTCAGAGCGATAGAGGGAACCGTATTATCGCCACCGGCACCAAGATTACCTGTCGCAATGCCAGTCTGTGCATCCCGAAATGAGATGCCTGTGACATATCCTAAGTTCAGCCCGCTGGTACTCTTGTTGGAGGCAAGTTGGGTCCAGGTCTGCCCGCCATCATGAGAAGACCAGATATCAGATTTGGCACTTCCAGCCCCTGGAGTGCTGGACAGCTCAAGCCATCCTTGCTGCGCGTTGATAAAATGCGGAACATCGACGAGTGAAACCACGGGATCATTGATGCTACTCTTTTGCCAACTCAAGCCGCCATCGGCTGTGCGAAGCATGGTAATACCGGGCCCTTCTTGTTGGTTTGCGGGTCCGATGGCAAGCCAGGCATATTGCGTATTCATGAACTGACCCATAGCCGATTGGTTGAGATCTGCATTTGCAGGTGTTACATCTTTCCAATGGTTCCCTCCGTCCGTCGTCTTCAGGATAGAGCTTATGGTCAGCGCCCAACCGTTCTTACTATCGAGCATGCGAATAGCCCTGAGCGGCAATGCAGGCTTTGAGGGAATCAATGTTGCTGATGGTGTTGATGTTGCTGATGGTGTGCTTGTACTGGCTTGTGGTGTATTCGTTGGCACCACTGTTACGGTTGCCTGAGATGGTGGCGTGGAACCCGTATTGCCACACGCGACCAACAGAAGTGCCAGAGCAAGAAAGGGCACCAGAGGAAGCCATGCGACGTATGTTGGCTTTTTACGCATACTATTTCTCCTATTTGTTCGTCATCTTTAAAGATATTATCAATCTACCACACGTAAAACAATCTTGCCACGTGTGTGCCCACTCGCTCCTTGCTCATACGCCTGACGTGCCTGGGAAAGGGAAAGGGCCGTCTCGATAACTGGTCGAATCCGTCCTGCATCGATCAATGCGCCAATCTGAATCAACTGCTCCCGGTTAGGTTCAACCACAAACCAGACTGGACGTACGCCATGGGCCTTTGCCCGTTCAGCAGAGGGTGGACTGGCGACGGAGACAAGAACCCCTCCTTGCTTCACTACCTGCCAGGAGCGATCCTGAGTGCTGCCACCAACCATATCGAGGACGATATCGACATCATGAACCACCTCTTCAAAATGCGTGGTGGTATAGTCAATAATCTCGTTGGCACCCAGTCCTCTCAGGAAGTCGCGGTTGCGTGCTGAAGCTGTCGCAATGACGCGTGCGCCGGCCCAGTGAGCCAGTTGGACGGCAAAGACCCCAACCCCTCCTGCCGCACCATGGATCAGGACGGTTTGCCCGGCAGAGAGACCAGCGTGTTCAAAGAGAGCCTGCCAGGCCGTCAAGGCCGTCAGTGGAACCGCAGCAGCCTGTACATAGTCGAGAGAGCGTGGCTTAGGGGCCAGTTCATCGGGCAAGGCAATGGTATATTCTGCTTCAGTGCCATCCCGATCAAAGGCCGTAAGCGCATAGACCTCGGCACCTCTGGCGATTGTGGTGACACCTGGACCAACCTCCTCTACAATTCCTGCGAGATCATGCCCTGGAATCGGTAGAGAGCGGATATTTCCTGTTCTCGTCTCATAGGTCTCAGACCAGGTCAATTCTGGTGCTATGATTCCTGCCGCATAGACGCGGACCAGCACTTCACCCGGTCCGGGATGCGGTTGGGGTGCATCTTCGTACACCAGTTGCCCTGGACCACCCCGACCATGAAGATGGATCGCTTTCATTTTGTCATATGCTCCTTTTGAAATTACATCGCAATGATCCAATGTCTGCAGAGCAGAGTTCGCCTGCAGACACTGGCATTTGTTCATTTTGGAAGCTGTTGTGTGACGAACGCGAGGGCGGTCTCGGCCACTTCCTGCCATCCGTGATCAATGATCAGGGAATGTCCGCGACCGGAAATTTCGCGGATTTCTGTGATGGCGGGATTATCTTGCTGTCGCTTATAGGCAGCCTGAACGACCGGGACCGGGACGGTATTGTCTTTCTCGCCTGAGATGAGCAAGAGAGGTCCACGATCAGGATTCTTTGTATCA
The DNA here is from genome assembly GCA_013695595.1 of Ktedonobacteraceae bacterium. Taxonomy (GTDB): domain Bacteria; phylum Chloroflexota; class Ktedonobacteria; order Ktedonobacterales; family Ktedonobacteraceae; genus JACDAE01. Next base: position 3,655 of record JACDAE010000286.1, read on the forward strand.
ACCCGATCCTCCGTGCGGGGATTAAAGTTGGCTGCGGCGGCCTGGAAGAGTGGCGTGCCAGAACCGGGAACGGCAAATGTTTCGTACAATTCGTGGGCTTCTTTTTCATCTACCACATTGGCAAAGGCGAATTGAAACTGCTCGAATGTCAGTGGGACGGCACGACCATAGTTGGCAGGATTGCTCAACACGGGCGCTGCTGACTTGAGCGCAGAGAGAGGTAAGGGCAGCACCCCGCGAAACCCGGCTGGATCGATGGCGACCGTTGCTGCGGATACACCCTCTCCCGCCAGTTGTTGCGCGATGAGGCCACCGAAGGAATGACCGATGACGGCAGGCTTCACCTTGAGTAGATGGATGATATCGACATAATGTTGGGTCACCTGCTTAATCCGCTTGTGGGCAAAGACCTCTGGATTATCATTGGCCTCTTCGACGGTCTCCGGATCATCAGGCCAGCCTGGCGCGAGGGTGATGTAGCCCTGCTCTTCAAAGAGCGTACGCCAGCGATCCCAGCTTGACGAGAGGAGCCAGAGGCCATGCACGAACACGACTGGCTGTAATCCAGAGGCATTGGCGCGCTCAATTTCTTGCTGTTCATGGGTTGTGAGATTTGTCATTTCATACTCCTTATATAGTATTACTTATGCAGATAAGCGTACCTGTTACAATAATAGATGCTGTCTTGTCTGTCGTCTGCTTTCTACAAGAGTTAGTGTACTGGCGAGAGAAAGGGCTGTCATGGGCCAAAGGAGACATTATCGTATCCATAACACAATGTTCCTTTTGCCCCATGACAGAGATTTTCTTTCAATGCTACACTAACTTCAGCCGATATAGAGAAGGTGAATGAGTCGGAACCTGTTTTATGGCACATTTACCGCGAATATGCACTGAGGAAGAGGTATCCCTCTTTACCCCATAGGAAGGAAAAGAAGGCTATGAGTTCACTTGAAGGAAAAGTTGCTTTAGTGACGGGTGGCAATAGTGGAATTGGCCTGGCGACGGCCAAATAATTTCATGCGCATGGAGCAAAGGTCGTAATTTCCGGACGCGATCATGGGACTCTGGAAGAGGTCGCACGCCAGATAGGTCAGAATGTTCTGGCGGTCCCGGCAGATATCACGAGGCTCAATGAGATTGATCAGTTGATGGCACGTGCATACGAGACGTTTGGGAAACTGGATATCCTGTTTGTCAATGCAGGCGTCTTCAAAGGCAGGGCTATTTAATTCTCTCTTTCCTTCCGGATATGGCTCGCAAGCGAGCCGAAAAGGGTTGATAGTGTG
>JACDAE010000289.1 GCA_013695595.1 Ktedonobacteraceae bacterium
TGGGAACGCAATGACATTTGACAGAACATTACGTTGGAAAATGTACCGTATAGCAGGAGTTCGTTGAATGCGTTTCTCGATTATTATGCCCATCTTGAATGAAGAGGCGATCTTAGCATCTCAATTGGAGCGCCTCACTCAGCAATGTGCCCAACAGGACTACGAACTGCTGCTCGTCGATGGTGGCAGCACAGATAGAACGGTGGAGATCGCACGCCAGTATAGTCACGTGCTCAACGCTCCACGTGGTCGCGCCCGACAGATGAATGCCGGAGCAGCAGCGGCAAGCGGCGACATCCTGCTCTTCCTGCACGCCGATACCGAGCTACCAGACAATGTTTTTCTGGTCATAGAGGAGGCTCTCGCGGCACCAGAAGTCGTTGCGGGAGCATTCCGCCTCTGCTTTAATTGCGACCTCCTGTCCTATAGAATGGTGGCATTCATCACGAATCTGCGCTCGCAAACGTTTACCGTCTTTACGGGCGACCAGGCTTATTTTATACGCCGGACAAGCTTCGAGGCTGTAGAAGGCTACCCGGATCAGCCACTGATGGAGGATTTAGAGATCATTGCACGCTTGCGTAGAATAGGTATCGTTCTACTCGTACCCCATTATGTGAAGACATCCGCTCGTAGACATGAGAAGATAGGCTTATTTAGAAGTGTGCTTTTTATGTGGTATCTGCGCACATTGTATAAATTTGGTGTCTCCCCTGGCCGATTGCAACTCATGTACGGCAACGTGAGGTGAGGCCAGATCTTCGCCTGGTAAGGGAATAACATAGGGGGATCATTCCAATAGAGACCTATGATTGAAGGGTCTTTGTGATTCTTTCGCATCTCTCCATTTAGCTTGACTTTCACTCTTCGGCTTGACTATAGTAGTACAGGGGCCGATAACTACAATTTTACAAAGGGAGAGCTTCTTAAAATGGTTCAAGATGATGCGTTAAAAAGAGGACAGAATAGATATAGCTCCCACCTATCAAATAGTGAAATACAGAGGTACGCAGAAGAGCGGCAAATACTTCTGCAAGAGCTGGAGGCTGAAAAGCAGAAGTTAGTCGATATCTTTGAAAGAGCTCCTGCATTTATGGCAATCTTACGCGGCCAAAATCATATTTTTGAAATGGTTAATAGTGCCTATTATCAGCTTGTAGGACATAGAGACATTATTGGTAAAGCGGTCACAGAAGCGATTCCAGAAGTGGAAGCGCAAGGATTTATTGCTATTCTGGACAATGTGCTGGCAACAGGCCAACCATTTATTGGCACAGAAATGAAGCTCGAGTTGCAAAGAGTACCTGACGGGATCATTGAAGATCGTTATGTGAACTTCGTCTATGAACCGCTAAAAAATAGCCAGGGTGAAAGAACAGGTATTGTTGCCCATGGGTATGATGTTACTGATCAAGTAATTGCAAGGCAAAAAATCGAAGAAAGTGAAGCTCGCTTGAGCTTCATGGCAGATGCTATGCCCCAACAGGTATGGACGGCAACGCCAGATGGAGCCTTAGACTATGTCAATCAATACGCAGTCAATTATTTTAATAGAAGTGCGGAAGAAATAGTTGGAGAAGGTTGGCAAAAAGTAATCCATCCCGACGATTTAGCAGAATGTATACAGCTATGGACAGAATCCTTAGAGACTGGAAAACCATATCAGGTATTTTTTCGGCTACGCAAAAGTGATAATATCTATCGGTGGCACTTAGGAAGAGCATTGCCATTAATGGATGAGAAAAAGGTACTGAAATGGTTTGGTACAAATACTGACATTGATGATCAAAAGAAGTTAGAGAGACAAAAAGATGACTTTATAGCTATTGTTAGTCATGAATTAAAAACACCAGTCACCAGTATTAAGGCATTTACTCAGGTCTTACAAAATCGTTTCACACGCGCAGGAGATGAAAAATCAGCCGTCCTTCTAGGAAAAATGGATGCGCAAATCAATAAATTAACATCACTTATTGGCGACTTACTTGACGTGACAAAGATAGAAGGCGGACAATTGCAGTTCAACGAAGCTTTCTTTTCCTTCGATGAACTGGTTGATGAAGTCGTCGAAGAAATACAACGCTCTACCCATAAACATACACTGGAAAAACAGGGAACAGTAAAGAAAACAATCTATGGAGATAAAGATCGTATAGAACAAGTTATTATTAATTTTTTGACAAATGCGATCAAGTACTCTCCTCACGCAAGCAAGATTATCGTGAAAAGTAGTTTTGAGAAAGACCGAGTAACGCTTTGCGTGCAAGACTTTGGCGTTGGTATACCAGAAGAAAAGCAACAACGCGTTTTTGAGCGCTTCTACCGGGTCAGTGGCAATGAAACTATTCCTGGTATTGGGCTTGGATTATATATCTCAGCAGAAATTATCAGACGCCAGAAGGGGACAATCTGGGTCGAGGGTAAACCAGGGCAAGGGTCCACCTTCTGTTTTAGCCTGCCAGCCTCGCGATGAATTAGACACCCCACAAACCACATGCTATACTTCTTCCATAATTACCAATGTTCATCAGCATAATAATGAGGACATCTTATGACAACGAGTGAACGTAGCATGTCTGATACCTCTGGTAATCAGAGTACCAGTGAAAAGATTGCAGCGCTGCAAGATTTGAAGGGAACTGCCACATTGGGTGGTGGTCAAGCTCGTATCGATGCACAACATAAGAAGGGCAAATTGACTGCACGTGAACGATTGGATCTTCTGCTTGATCCCGATACGTTCAACGAGTTAGACATGTTTGTTACCCATCGTGCAACGGACTTTGGTCTCGACGAGCAAAAAATTCCCGGCGATGGGGTCGTCACTGGCTACGGGCAGATCGATGGCCGCCTCGTCTACGTTTTCTCGCAGGATTTCACCGTCTTCGGCGGCTCCCTCTCAGAGGCACACGCAGAGAAAATCTGTAAGATCATGGATCTCGCGATGAAGAACGGCGCTCCCGTGATTGGCCTCAACGACTCAGGAGGCGCTCGTATTCAGGAGGGCGTGGTGAGCCTGGGGGCGTACGCTGATATTTTTTTACGCAACACCCTTGCTTCCGGCGTCGTTCCCCAGATCTCCGCTATTATGGGACCATGCGCAGGCGGAGCAGTCTACTCGCCTGCCATCACCGACTTTATCTTCATGGTCGAAGAGACAAGCTACATGTTTGTCACAGGTCCAAACGTCGTCAAGGCCGTTACCCATGAAGATGTGACCTTCGAGGAGCTGGGTGGAGCTAGGATACATAACAGCACCAGCGGAGTCGCACACTTCGCCTGTCCCAGCGAGGCGGAATGTATGCAGATGTTGCGCCAATTGATGAGCTATATTCCCTCTAACAATCTTGAAGATGCTCCGCGCATCACTCCCACCGACTCGCCGCGCCGCGTTATAGAGGAACTGGACACTATCATTCCTGATAGTTCCAGCAAACCGTATGATATGAAAACCGTCATTGGGCATATCGTCGATGATGGCACGTTCTTTGAGGTGCAACCACAGTTTGCACCCAACATCTTGATTGGCTTTGGTCGCCTGGATGGCCGCTCCGTGGGTATAGTAGCCCAGCAGCCGCGTGCAATGGCTGGTGCGCTCGACATCAATGCCTCCGATAAAGCTGCACGCTTTGTACGCTTCTGTGATTGCTTCAATATACCAATCATCACCTTTGTGGATGTGCCCGGCTTCCTGCCCGGTGTGGGGCAGGAGCATGGCGGCATCAT
>JACDAE010000298.1 GCA_013695595.1 Ktedonobacteraceae bacterium
CAAAACCCAACAATCACATCAGTAGACAATGTTATTTTAGGCCAGAGTGCACGTACCATGGCGATGCGCTCACGGTACTCATCCAACGTGTAGCCACGTTTCATGCGCTTCAACATCTCATCATCGCCCGATTGTACAGGGATGTTGAGGTGCTCACAGACCTTAGGCAGGTGCGCCATGCGCTCAATCATGCTGTCAGTCATGTGACGCGGATAGGATGTCATGAAGCGAATACGTTCCAGACCATCAATCTCGCTCAGGCTGGTCATGAGATCGGCAAGATCGACGCGCTCCGGCAGATCCAGGCCATAAGCTTCTACGGTCTGCCCCAAAAGGGTTAATTCCTTCGCACCCTTGCTGACCAGCGAGCGCGACTCGATCATCAATTCCTCAATGGGACGGCTACGCTCACGGCCACGGCGATACGGTACGATGCAATACGTACACACCTTGTTACAGCCCAGAACAATCGGGAGCCACGCCGTCGGGCTGGCCTGAGCGGGTTCAATCTTTGTCGGATAGTGCGCAATACGGTCGCCTGGTTTCGGGGTGATCGCCATTGGAAGTACGGTACGTTTGCCCTGTGTGCTCGTCGAAGTAGCAAAGGTTGGCAGCAACGGCTCAGAAGGAATAGAAGGAATGGGCTCGTCAAAATCTGGCATAAACTCAACATCAAGGCAGCCAGCCCCAGAGATCGGAGTCCAACGTTCCTCAAGGAAACGTGGCAAGATGTCGGCCTGCTCCACCTTCATAAAAAGGTCGATATGCGGATATCGGTTACTGAGAGCATCGATCGTCTTCTGGTTGCCAATCATACATCCCATCATTGCCACCAGGAGATCACTGCGTTGCGCTTTCGCCTGCTTGAGAAGAGCCAGTTGATTGTGCGCCTTCTCCTCCGGTGCCTGACGGACACTACATGTATTAAGGACCACGAGGTTGGCCTGGGCCATATCACTCTCTTCCCAGCCCATTTCATCGAGTAGAGTCTGGATGCGCTGAGAATCAGCCTGATTCATCTGGCAACCAACCGTCCAGATATGGTATTTTCCGCGTGGAATAGTTGTCGTGGTCATAAACCCGCCTCGCTTCGAGCATTAAAAAAAGGGATATACGTACCCTTCACACCCTTTAAAGAGGGATTATACACCACTTTTGCTCTGCTGCAAAGTGGGTACTTCTGGTGAAGAGATATCGCGTGTTGGTGTGCTCTTTTTTGTTGATTGGAGCGCAAAAAAAGCTACGACGCCCGCGAGTATGGCAAGACCAGCACAAACATAGAGAGCATATTGCAGACCAGCGGTCGTCGCTACTTTCACGGTGCTTCCTCCAACTTGCAGCAAGGCGATAGTGCGGGCAGAGGAGACAGCAACAACGATCGCCAATACAAGGCCCGAACCAACCTGCAAAGAGGTATTGAACAGCCCAGAAGCTAATCCTTGTTCGTCATCACTTACGCCATCCGTTGCGGCAATAACCATCGTCGAGAAGACTGGTCCCATGCCAAGGGAAACCACGATCAGGCCCGGTAAGAGCGCACTGGGATAGTTTCCTTGCACTGAGATCTGTGTCAGCAGCAGGATCCCGACGAAGAGGACCACCAGCCCTCCCACCATAAAAGGCTTGACTCCGATACGTGTTACGAAACGCGGGACGATATTGGAAATAAGCAGGATGATTGCTGCTAGCGGCAAAAAGGCTAAACCAGTAGATATTGCCGAATAGTCGAGCACTTTCTGCATATAAAGAGTCAGAATGAAAACCAGCGCACCGAACACGCCGGGCGCAAGCAGCGTCACCAGATTCGCACTGGTCACCGTACGCAAACGAAAAATGCTGAGGCGGACGAGTGGAGATGGCACACGAGCCTCAATGAGTACAAATGCGGTAAGCAAAATAACGGCAAGCACAAGCAATCCCAGCGTCTGAAACGACAACCAGCCAGTATCATTCCCTTGCGAAAGAGCGTACACCAGCGCGATAATGCCCGTCGTTACGGTGAATGCTCCACCCACATCGACGCGGTTCTGACCATCCTGCACCCGATGCTCCTGCAACACAAGCGGAGTGACCACCATAGCAAGAATACCAATCGGTACATTCACAAACATCACCCAACGCCACCCCAGTGTCGAAGTAAGTAACCCACCTAGAATAGCACCGGCAGCAAAACCAGCAGAGGCCACGGAACCGACCACCCCAAAGGCTCTGTTGCGTTCAGCACCTTCAGCAAATGTCGTTGAAATAAGAGAGAGCGATGTGGGAGCGATCAGCGCCGATCCAATTCCCTGCACAGCACGCGCACCAATCAGCCAGAGTCCAGAGGGAGCAAGGCCGCCAGCCAGTGAAGCAAATGCGAAGAGGCCCAGCCCCAAAATGAACAGGAAACGCCGCCCATAGATATCACCCAGCCGCCCACCCAGCAGGAGCAAACCGCCCAATGTAAGCGAATACGCGCTTATCACCCACTGAAGATTCTGCGTCGAAAAGCCGAGATCCCTTTGCATTGAAGGTAATGCGACATTCACAATTGAGAAATCGAGCACCACCATAAATTGAGCAGTACATAACAATGCAAGGGCAAGTCCCTTACGACGTGCTTCATTTGAAGTCATAGCATCCTCTAAATTTTATTAGGCGGTAAACTATATTCCAGTAATAACTGGTGTCTTATTTACCGCCAAACTCTCTGAGAGAAAGTGTATTAACGTGAAGAAAGATTTGTACGTATCTGTGTAAGTAGACGGCGCAAGAGTGCCTGTTCAACGTCACTTAAACCCACTAACGTCTGTTCCTCTAGCTGTTGCCATGCCTGCAACACAGGTTTTTCTAATGCCCGACCACGGTCGGTAAGATAGACGCGCGAGATACGACCATCATGAGCATCTTGACAACGCTCGATCAGCCCGCACCGCTCCATACGTTGAAGCATCTGAGTCATCGTTGGAGGTTCAACATTTACGTGTTCCGCCAGATACGATTGCGTTAAGCCTTCCTTCATCCATAATTGCAACAGGATCATCTCCTGACCTGCGTGCAACCCCAATGCATTCAACATTTTCTCCGCACTTTGACGATGCGCTTTCGACACCTGGATGATCTGAAATCCAAGTGTTTCCTCAATGCTTTGCATGAACAGACCTCCTCTATTCCTTAGCCGCCTAAATAATAGCATATGGAAAGTGACCTGTCAATGTTGATAACAATCAATATCCACAAAATATTCGCGTCTCCATCCATTAGGGGAGAAGAATGAAGACCCAAATATTCGTTCTGTCCCGCAGGATATGCGATAAGATCGCTGGAAGAATTGCTACATACAACCGCGCCAGCTTAAACATCTTGACATCTACAACATTTCTATGGTATTTTCATAGAGTGATATCGTTTTTCATAGAGTGAAAATACATAGTAGTGGATAGCGGAGCCTGACCGATGAAACATCTTGCCCCCGCCTATATTTACACTCCTCACGGCCTGCAAGCCAATAAAGTCGTCTCCATCTCTGACGAAGGGTATATTTCAGCAATCACTGAGCGCACAGAGAATGTAACAATCACTGACCTGTTGCCCGATGTGGCCCTTTTGCCCGGCTTCGTCAATACCCATAGTCACGCATTTCAGCGCACATTGCGTGGACAGACTCAGCACGCACGCTCAGCGCATGACACCTTCTGGACGTGGCGGCATGCTATGTATGAAGCGGCTCAATGTTTAACTCCCGATACTCTTTATCAAAATACGCTGCAAACCTATCGCGAGATGCTGGCCGTAGGCTATTGTAGCGTTGGTGAGTTTCATTATATCCATCATCAACCAGATGGGCACCCATATGCAAATGCGAACATTATGTCCGAGGCAGTCTTACAGGCAGGACTGGATGCAGGGATACGCGTTGTCTTGCTTCTCACCGCATATGCGCAAGGCAATTTTCACCAGCCTCCAGACAGGATGCAACGCCGTTTCTGTGATGCCTCCCTTGACGCATATCTAGCACGTGTAGATGCTTTACGCAGCAAGGGCATACATCTCGGTGTTGCGCCCCATTCCGTTCGCGCCGTTCCCGCCGGGTGGCTACGTGCAATCGGTGAGTACAGTCGCTCCTATCACCTTCCGTTTCACATTCATGCAGACGAACAACTTGCCGAGATTGAGCAATGTCAGGCGGCGGAGGGATGCACACCGATAGAATTGCTTGAGCGTTGTGGCGTCCTGGGTCCTCAGACAACTATTATCCATGCCACCCACGCCAACCTGGAAGAGATCGCCTTGCTCGCACAAAGTAGAGCCAGCGTTTGTGTTTGCCCGACGACCGAGGGCGATCTTGGCGATGGTATCGCTCCTTATAATGAACTTATTGCGGCACATGTTCCACTCACAATTGGTTCCGATAGCAATACACGCCTCGATCCAATTGAAGAGCTACGCTGGGCCGAGTACTCGGCCCGCATGCGTTATCAAAGCCGGCGCATCCTTGTTGCGGATGCATCTGCTTCTCCTGGCGCTTCCTTGCTTACCATTGGCACGCAGGCAGGGGCTAACGCACTGGGACTACAGACAGGCAGTATTGTTCCCGGCATGGCAGCCGACTTTGTCGCTATCGATCTGCAAGCGCCATCGCTCGCCGGATGGACACCGGACAATTTTCTCGACACCCTGTTCTTTGGAGCATCCAGCCAGGTAATCACCCAGACATGGGTTCAGGGGAAAAGCATCCAGTAGCCAGATGTATGACACTCATCGCGAAAGGATTGAGAACACACATGCTATCCGACAAACACTATTATTCATCAGCAACAACAAAGGCATCCGGCCCGCGTCCCGTTCGTGCACCACGTGGAACAACACTTACTGCAAAAAGTTGGCTGACTGAGGCACCAATGCGCATGTTGATGAATAACCTCGATCCGGATGTGGCTGAGAACCCGGATGAACTCATCGTTTACGGCGGCATTGGCAAAGCGACACGTAATTGGGAATGCTTCGACCGCATCATAGAGACGCTGAAAAATCTGGGGCATGATGAAACCCTCCTCGTGCAATCGGGCAAACCGGTTGGCGTGTTCAAAACCCACCCTGACGCGCCGCGCGTGCTCATCGCCAATTCCAACCTGGTGCCGCATTGGGCAACCTGGGAGCACTTCCATGAACTCGATCGCAAAGGGCTGATGATGTACGGCCAGATGACGGCCGGTTCGTGGATTTACATCGGCAGCCAGGGCATCGTGCAGGGAACGTATGAAACGTTCGTTGAAATGGGCCGCCAACATTTCGGGGGCGATTTATCCGGTAAATGGATACTCACAGGAGGCTTAGGAGGGATGAGCGGCGCTCAACCGCTGGCTGCCACGATGGCAGGCGCATCCATGCTTGCGGTGGAATGCGATGCCACCCGTATTCAGAAACGCCTCGATACCAGATACCTCGATTGCATGTGCGTTGATCTGGATGAAGCATTACAGCGTATCGAAGAATCCTGTAAACGCAAGAAGCCGCTTTCTGTCGGATTACTTGGCAATGCCGCCGAAATCTTTCCCGAACTGATCAGGCGCGGCATCAAGCCCGATATGGTGACTGACCAGACCAGTGCGCATGATCCGTTAAATGGCTACCTTCCACTCGGATTAAGTATGGTGGAGGCAGCAAATTTGCGCATACACGACCCAAAAACCGTGGAGCAACGCGCAAGGAAATCCATCGCTGTGCAGGTGCGTGCGATGCTTGATTTCCATAAGCAGGGTATCCCGGTGGTAGATTATGGCAATAACATCCGGCAGATGGCATATGATACTGGCGTGAAGAACGCATTTGACTTCCCCGGCTTTGTTCCTGCCTATATCCGCCCCCTGTTTTGCCGGGGCATCGGCCCGTTCCGCTGGGTAGCTTTATCGGGCGATCCGGAAGATATCTATAAAACCGATGCAAAAGTAAAAGAACTTATCCCGGATAATCCACATTTGCATAACTGGCTGGATATGGCGCGGGAAAAAATCACATTCCAGGGATTACCCGCACGTATCTGCTGGGTAGGACTTGGCGAACGCGCCAGACTTGGCGTTGCCTTTAACGAAATGGTCGCCAGAGGCGAATTAAGCGCACCGATAGTCATTGGTCGGGATCATCTTGATTCAGGGTCGGTTGCAAGCCCAAACCGTGAAACCGAGGCCATGAAAGATGGCTCCGATGCCGTATCAGACTGGCCGCTACTCAATGCATTGCTCAACTGCGCAAGTGGCGCGACCTGGGTAAGCC
>JACDAE010000303.1 GCA_013695595.1 Ktedonobacteraceae bacterium
CATCCCACCACTCACACAAAACGGAGGCGAGCCACCACAGGTGGCGAGGAGGCCTGAATAGTTACGAAGGTTTTCTAAAGTAGATAGCGCCAGAGCAACCTTCCCGTACTAGATTGATGTGCCTCCATAACACTATCAGATGAACGTATAATCACGATGCCATTGATAAAAGTCAAGAGAGCTGGATTATATTGTGAGGCGGAGGGGGCATAGTCCATATGCCAGAGCAACATACCATCTTGCGCCCGCAATACAGTAATGGCATTGCCAGAATCGGCCAGAAATACATCATCGATTACTTGAGGAGACATGTAATTATTACTATATGTAGCTATCTTGTGCCGCCAGAGAAGCGCACCATCTTGAACATTTAATGCGGCAACAGTCTCATCTGCTGCGTCTGCGATAGTGGTAAAAGTATAGACTATTCCATTTATGACCTGAACCGATCCAAAAGTAAATGGAGGCGAAATTGGCCGCACATGCCAGAGTCGTTTTCCATCGCTCGCACGTAAGGCAACGATAAAACCATCGCCAGTTTCAAGATAGAGTACCCCATTTGTCTCTGGAAAAATCTCTGAAACACCCCACGGATCATTATATGCCCACTTCAGGTGACCAGTATCGATACTCAACGCTTGCAATACACCTGGAGGGGTTTGTATATAAAAGAGATTGGTTCCGCTAAAAGGGGACAAACTACTCCCATTTGTAGATTTATAATGCCACATCTCATGCCCATCAGCAGCACTCAATACTTTGAGTACCCCATTTTCTGCTACAACAGACACAACATTATTCTGCACATTTTGCACATTTTGTGCTTTGACATGCCAGAGAAGTAAGCCCGTGTGAATATTCAACACAAAAAGCTCTGTGTTCGGCACATGAGCATCTGGGAAAGCCGTAACATAGATTTTATCTTGCATTCCCTCGATATTAACAATCGCAGATTGTGTATGGACTGGATATTGCCAGAGTTCGCTTCCACTTTTACTGTCGAGTGCGGTTACTACATGATTCTGTTGAGTGGAGAATGAATTGAGGCTATAGGCAACATCATTGTCTATAATTACTGGATTAGCACTTGAAGAGGCCTTGTATGCCCATACTATCGCACCGTCGCTCATACGTAAAGCCTGGATTATATTATTATTTTGATCAGAATATCCAGTATAGAGCGTATTATTTATAATCAATGGCGTTATGTTTACTGATTTACGTTTCCAGAGCAAAGATCCATTTTTTAGGCGCAAGGCACGAAGGGTGTCATCTGAAGAGGTGATGTAAGCTATATCATCTTGCATTATCACGTTCTCGATACGTGCAGGAGGTAAAGAAGGTTTTGGAGGTGTAATTGCTTTTTTGGGCAGCAGAGGTGACAAGAATGGTAAAAGCACAACAAGGACAAGCAAGATTCCTCCCGCCACCGATAAAGCCGTGAGCCAGCGGCGTACCCTGGGCGCGAGGCGTGCTCCTTGCAAAATAACATCAGGAGAAGCTTCCTGTCTTTCAGGTGTATCTAGCGAGGTGATTTCGACAGAGAAGCTATCATCAGGATCTTCAGAAGGAGCACGTTTCATCTCGTTCCTCATTGTAGATTTTTTCTTTTTATTACACATGGTAGTACGCTGTAAATAGAGTATAGTGAATTTTTTGTACCTTGTCTATAAGGAATGGCTCAACGAATACGTGACCTTTTCAAAGCCTTACTCGTCATAGAAAGAGGAACAAATAGAAAGAACTCTCACTGTGCTCTGAAACAGGAGCCATTTTGTGCGCCCCTATACATCTACTCGGATGAGTAAGGCTGCTCTCCTTCCATCAAAACGATGGCCGAGATGAAAGAAAACATACATACTATTATGTCCGTTAATAATGTAAAACAGACAAAAAATGCACGTACGCTTACCGTCTCCAGGCCAGAAAAACCAGACGGCGAGCAGGTAATATCTACACGCGAACCTTTACAAAGAGGTTCTCTCAGCATTGCTATTATCTCGGCTCTGTTGGCGCGTATCGCTGGTCGCATCAGTTTTGTAATCATGAGCTTTTATTTAGGTGAACGTTTTACCTCGGCAACCGTGGTCGTTCTCATCCTGGAATCTTTCTATGTCACTGAATTGCTGCTTTCTCCACTGGTTGGCAGCTTTTCTGACCGCATCGGACGCAGGCCTTTTCTCTTGCTAGCACCACTACTGGCAGCAATGGCTACTTGCGGCATGTTATTCGCGACACAGATATTTCCCCGGCCAAATGTTCACACGATCAATCCTGGACTGGTTATCTTTTTACTCATTCTCCTGGTGGAACGCCTTATTGAAGGGGTCTCCTCCGGCATGAACGTACCGGCGACACTTGGCTACATCACGGATGTCAGCAAAGGTTCGGAGCGTCTGCGTGTACGCGTAATGACGGCGTTCGAGATCGTTACCGTGGCTGGCATCACGCTTGCAATTCCCTTTGGGGGCAAGATCAGTAGCTCGATGGGAACGAAGGGCTTCTTTGTGGTGATCGGTATCTATTTGCTTGTCTTCTTGCTCGCCAGCGTTGGTTTGAAAGAGAGTTTACCACAACATGAAATGCAACCACATGGCTCGCTCCTTACCGGCCTGACAGTGATCCGGCATAAGCGCATCTTCACTTTTTTACCTGCCTGGTTCTCGGTGAATGCACTCGTGGGTTCATGGACAACGCTTATTTTAATTATGCTTGCCTATCCTTCTCCGGCGGCGGATATCCGCCATCCCCATCAACTTCTTTATGGCGGTTTTAGCAAAATGGGTGCCTCGCTCTGGGTTAGCATCTTTGCGCTCACCTTCCTGCTTGGTATGGTGTTATGGGTTCCCCTGGTGGCTCGTCTGCGTCGTACAACGGTGATGTTGATTAGCCTGGGTGGCCTCGCTCTGATGATTATAACCCTGACATTTCTCAACGGACTGGCCGAAAATCCTTATTCGCTATCTGCAAGTTCCAGGCCACTCGCGCAGACTCTGGTTCTGCTCGTTATCCCTGGCATACTGCTCCTGAGTGGCTTTACCCCGGTTGCCCTGACCCAGATGAGCGCATTAGCCGATACATTGCCATACCAACGGGGCGCTGTTATGGGACTCTATTCGGTTGTACTCGCGGTCGGGCAACTTCTTGGTTCTGTGGTTGGTGGTTTCTTTGTAGACCTGGGCGGGTTTTATGGCTTGATGACCTTCTCAACCATAATGGGCTGCATATCACTTGTCAGCGTACTCTACATTCGCAATCATAAACATGACCTCATTAAAGTAGCTTCTAACAAGAGTGCCTGCATCTCACAAACATAGCCTCTACACATGATGCTCTACAGCATGGATGCCCAGTCGCTTGCGAAAAACCCAGTAGTTCCAGATCTGGTAGCCAAGCACAAATGGTAGAAGGGTCAGTGCAACAATGCTCATCACGGTCAATGTGTAGGGGCTGGATGATGCATTATAGATTGTGAGATTCCAGGTTGGATTCAGGCTGGAGATCATTACACGCGGGAACAACCCCAGGAAGATGGTCAGCGTCGAGAGCAAGATGGTCAGCCCCGTCATAATAAAGGCCCACTCACCATGTTTGTTTTTGATAAACCAGCCAACCGAGAGCAATGCAGCACCCGCACACAACGGCGCAACGCCAGGATCGACGCCCAGACGCCAGAAGACATCTGTCACAAAGTATCCAACGACAACAAACGCCAGTACCAGCACGACCGCAGGCAGCCATACTCTATTCGCCATACGATAAGCTCGCTCCTGCATATCGCCCTCAGTTCTTAATGTCAGGAAGATTGCTCCATGCAGCACAAAGAGGGCTACGAAGGCAAGGCCGCCGAGCAAAGCATAGGGGTTAAGCAGATTCCAGAAACCTCCAACATAGTTCATTGTTGCATCAATCGGCACGCCCAGGATGATATTGGTGATCGCAACTCCCCAGAGGAAGCCCGGTAGCGCACTCCCAATAAAGATCATCCAATCCCAAAAGGTGCGCCATTGCGGACGTGGATCGCGATTGCGAAACTCAAAGGCCACACCGCGCAGGATCAGCGCGACCAACATCAACATCAGGGCCAGGTAGAAGCCACTAAACAGCGTTGCGTACCAGTTGGGGAAGGCCGCGAAGATTGCACCACCTGCCGTAATCAACCAGACTTCGTTGCCATCCCAGAACGGGCCAATCGTATTGATAAGCACACGACGCTCATTGTCTGTCTTCCCCAGGAAAGGGAGGAGCATACCCACGCCATAATCGAAGCCTTCAAGGAAGAAGAAACCGATAAACAGCACCACAATCAGAATAAACCAGAAGACATTTAAGCTCATTACAAATCTCCTTCCCCGTTATTAGTACGCACCAACCAGAGGCATATCAATTTCACTGTCTTCCTCAGGCTCCACAATTCCGTCACCTTTAGCGCTACGCACTAATAGGAAGATATCGGCAACCATCAGCCCACCATAGAGCAAGGTAAACACAATCAGCGAAATCAAGACGGTAGCCGTTCCCACGGTTGGTGAGACGCCTTTCGTCGTTGTAAGCAAGCCGAAGACGATCCAGGGCTGCCGTCCGACCTCCGTCATAATCCAGCCAGCGCTATTCGCAAGATACGGCAGAGCAATCGCGAATGGGAGCAGCCAGAGGAACCAGCGTACCTTTTCCAGGCGTTTTCTCAACACCAGAAATAGGGTGGTAAGCGAAAGGAGAATCATCACCGTGCCCGCACCCACCATCAGGCGAAAGCTCCAATAGACAACCCATACAGGTGGGACATAATCACCAGGGCCATACTGCTTTACATATTGGGCCTGCAAATTGTTGATACCCTGCACCTGCCCATCAACCGAGTTAAAAGAGAGAATGCTCAAGACATCAGGAATACGGATGGCAAAGACATCTTTACGATCCTTCTCATTGCCGATAGTGAAGAGCGAGAACGATGCAGGCTGTTCACTATTCCATAAAGCTTCTGCTGCCGCCATCTTCATCGGCTCGACTTGAACCATATGTTGTGCCTGGGTATGGCCTACAATCGAGACCAGGAAACTTGAGATGACGGCTGCGATCAGGCCGATATTGAGCGAACGACGAAAGAGGTCCAGATCGCCCTTTTTATGAAGCAAATGATAGGCAGAGATGCCCAGCACAAAGAAGGATGCGGTCGCAATGCCGCTCATCAAAACATGCGGAAATTGCACCCAGACGTTAGGGTTGGTGAGTAGGGCAAAGAAGTTGGTCATCTCGGCACGCCCGTTACGTAATGTATAACCCACTGGCTCCTGCATAAACGAGTTTGCAACCAGAATCCAGAACGCCGAGAGGTTAGAACCCAGAACGACCAGCCAGATCATGAACAGGTGCGTTCTTTTCGAGAGCTTATCCCAGCCAAAGATCCAGATCCCTAGAAAGGTTGATTCAATGAAGAATGCCAATAGTGCTTCAATTGCCAATGGTGCGCCAAAAATATCGCCTACGAAGCGCGAGTACGAGGACCAGTTCATACCAAACTGAAATTCCTGCACAAGGCCAGTTACCACACCCATTGCAAAATTGATGAGGAAGAGACGCCCCCAGAACTGCGTCATGCGCTTGAACTGCTCGTTGCCAGTGCGCACATACGCCGTCTCCATAATGGCAACCAGTAAAGAAAGCCCCAGCGTCAGGGGCACGAAAAAGAAATGATAGATCGTCGTTATGCCAAATTGCCAACGGGCAAGCGTCAACGCATCCATAAAGCCTCCTTGAAGCAAAACACCAGATATTTAGCATCATGTGAACGCTATGAGCTATATATAAATTATTGCGTGCTTGCCTAACAAAGAGGTCACAAGAACTACGGACATAATCACAGAAGCGTCTCGTGATTATGTCATTCCCAAAAATGTAGGGGCGCGGTGCAACGAAGTGGAACAAGCCCGCGTGCCACCTATGCATTTACATCTTTATGTAAAAACCATATGCACAACACGCGGCATTAGATCTACACGAGGCCAGGGAAAAAATCTTTCTTGATCTGATCACGCCCCACACTCATATTCTTCAACACATGTTCATATGTTCTTACCATGTCTGGTGGCCCCGACAGGTAATAAAAACGCTCGTCATAATCTGGGATTGCCCTGAGAAGCAATTGCTCATCGATTCTTCCCACTAAACCAGCCCAGTTGCGCGGAACAGCTGTAGTATTGGTCAACGTATAGAAGGTTTTGACGCCAAGCTGTGTGTGTGCGGCACCTAAAACATCCTTGTAAGCAATCTCATCCGCCGTTTTATTGACATAGAAAAGGATGATATCGCGTCGCTCCTGCATGTCAAGCAAGTATTTCAACATACTTCTGAACGGCGTAATGCCAATGCCGCCGGCAATAAAAACGAGTTTCCGCCGAGGATCTGAGGGAAGCGTAAAATCACCGGCGATTTGAGCTGCAACGATATTCGACCGGGCATTCATACCAGACATGGCCCTCTTAAAGCTGCTCCCCTTTTCATAAAAGCGTACCCCAAGGTGGACGAGATTCTCTGTTGGCGATGAGGCAAGCGTAAAGTAGCGCCGATTGCCTCTACTATCCGGATGCGCATGACCCAGGGTGAATTCCATATATTGTCCAGGCATAAACGCCAAATTTTGGGAAGGTTTGAAAACAAAATCGATGATACCAGGTGCCATCTTAATCTTTTTGTGCAGCTTTAGTATAAATTTTCGCTTTGGACTTACTATATAAGAGAAAACATTTCCAATCACCAGCGCCAATTCTGGCGTAGAGTAGATCGAACCAACATGCAGTTGTGGGATAAACAGGACGCCGGTAAGCACAGCATAAAGATTGCGTAATTTTCTGGTCGGTGGAGCTGTGAGCGGCTCGGTGAGCATAATAAAGGCGAAGAAAAAGAGGGGAGAAAGGAGCAATAATTGCTTTAATTCTGTAAAGATGTTTCCACTCTGTACAAGCGTAACAGCACAGGCGCTCACAAAAGCAGCGCCACAAAAGCTCAAAACCATGTCCGTCTGCCGTAATTTACGGGCTACGAGCAATCCTCCAACCAATACAACAGGTAGCATCCCTGTCGTACCTATCCACCAACTCGCCGATTCTCCAAGCACAAATGAGGTAATCACGACGGCAATGGCGGCTGGATTAAAGATGTGTTTTTTGTACAATGCGAGAATATATTTTGAAGACATCGCTAGAATCGCCGCCCAACCGAGGAACACAAAAGCACCAGGCGATTGTGCAGGATCAACGATGAGTGCCAGGATGAGAGCTGTGAGGTAGGATGATTCAATATTGGCCGGTACTTCAAACACGTAAGCGAGCAGCGTATTCATTGCCCCACACATGAAGACCAGGAAGAGAGTTGATAGCAACAATGAAAGTGGAGAGAAGGAGAGTAGCTTAAAATAAGCCAGGATTATCCCCATCCCAACCATGCCAATGAGCACATAGAGCACCAGGCGATACATGGTAACACGATCTAATACATAATCTATAAATTTCATCATTTTTGAAGTACATACCTTTCAAATTTACTGGTATAGGTCGCTATCCCATGCACATCGATCATATATCCCTCAAAGCCTGCCAGTGTTTCAATAAATTGAATTCCTCTTCTCCCCATCGCAAACGCCGCCGTTGCAAAGCGATCGGCATCATACACATTTGGACCAATAATAGTGATACTGGCAATATCCAACAACGCAGTATCAGGGTGATATGGATCATAGATATGCTGCCCACGAATGGCTGTTCCAGACGTAGCAATACCCTGATCAGTAATCATAAGGACCTTCACATGCTCATCACGATTGAATGGATTGCGAATACCAACACGCCAGGGATGATCTTCTTTCCGGCCCACAACCTGAATATCGCCACCCGCATCGATATAAAAATTGCGAAATCCCTTTGTATTGAGTATCTTTGCAACATTCTGAATAGACCAGCCTTTAACGATCCCTGAAGGATCACAGATGCCATTGTGTTGAATGTCGAAGTACCCGTCCGTCTCTTCTTTTGTCTGAGCGCTTAAAGCCAGAATTGTTTGCATATCCTCGCTATATTGTGTCGGGAGAAGCTCACCTCTATTTATCTGCGAGATCTCACTCGTATCTTTATAGGTACTGAAGGTCTCATCGACCGCGACAAAATGGGCGAACACCTCATCCAGGTCGTCCTGGCTGGCCGCGGCATCAACGATTTCAATAGTAATGGGCATCCCCATAATCAAACGTGTTTGTTTCATAGTTATGCTTTTGCCTGTGTAAGCGCAGTTGTGAGCGACTGTATGAATGCATCACTGCTATCAGTGGCTCCACTGACAATATCAACATTCGCACTTTGCACCTGGATCGCTTCGCTGGTGAGTTGAGGATCGGCATATTGATTAATCTCTACCGAACGATTCCGATCATTGGGGTACTGTAAAAACTGTACGTCTGCTATTTTGCCATTCGTTACGATGACTTTTACCTGTATATAGCCCCAGTGTGCATCTGCGACGCTACCTGTGTATAAACCATTCTTATAGAGGCCGCCGGGTGCGCTTGTTGGCGTTGGGGTAATCTGTGCAACAGTCGAAGGTGGGAGCGTAGATGCAGGTGTCGGCGTCGGCACATATGAGCTTGATGAGGAACTCGACTTCGTCGTGTTGCCGGGCAAGGCCGCAACAGTGCTTGAAAGATGATATATAAAACTATAGAGCATAAAAGCTCCAATGATGATCACGGAAACAAAGAATTTCTTCACTATGTATACCCTTTTTGAAAAACTTTTTTGTGGCTTTGATTTTTCGCTTAGCATTATAGTATCTTGTAATTATCAATAAAAAAGACGGGAAGCTGTAAAAAAATTGTAAAAGTCTCTACGCAAAGGAATAACCCACATGTGCTATACTATTTTAGTAGATGAAACAAGAAAATACAAAATAGATCAGATAGAAAATGCTGGTTTTCCAGGAAAGATACAGAGAAGTACATTTATATGCCAGGATTGTTTACATTTCTCAAACGAGGGCTGTTACTCCGTTGCCCGGTCTGCGGTCAGGGGCACCTGTTTAGTGGTGTGTTTAAAATGCATGAATATTGTCCCGTCTGCGATTTTCGCTTTGAGCGTGAAGAGGGCTACTTCAGTAGTGCGATGGCGATCAATCTGATCATTAGCGAACTGGTGATCACGGCATTTGCCATTCCGTTGGCAGCGAATCAGGCGATCCCGATCTTAACAATTTTATTGTGGGGAGCACCTCTTCCAATCCTCCTCCCCCTCCTCCTCTTCCGTCACAGCCGTAGCCTGTGGATGGCGATGGATCATTACCTGCATCCAGTCAATGTAGCCAGCGAGCAGATTAGCGAATCGGAACATTGGCACGGATATAGGTAACAACTGCTCTATTTCGGAAGAGGCGTAGGGGCGTCACCTTGCGTGCGCCCGTGTTTCCGATCAACCATCTCGCCAGGAAGCGGGCGCACGCAAGGTGACGCTCCCATGCCTTAACGGATGGTCCCAGAACGCAACAAAAGAAGCATGAACTCGTATATGGTTGTGAGGCTGCGACAACGATCCTTCTGTAGGGAGAAACAACCAGAACGTGGTATAATGGGCATATCTATTTTCTCTCTACGTGGGACCATTCCCATATCTATAGATTCTAACACGCATGCCAGTTTATAGGAGAAAGCGCTATTATGCAGTTACTTGGCAAAATCATGGGTGATCCCAATAAAAAGGACTTAAAGGCTATACAGCCCATCGTCGATAAAATTAATGCATTAGAACCGACCATTAAAAAGTTGAGCGATGAAGAATTACAGGCAAAGACCGCTGAATTTCGCTCACAACTCTTTCTCCACCTCAAAGGCGGCATGGTCCTTGAAGACGAACTGGTGAAACTTTTCCAGGAAGCTCTGACCGAAGTGGAACCATTGGCAAAACAATGCAATGATGAAATGTTACGTCTGTCTGTCAGGGAGTATCGTCAGAAACTGGATCGTAGCCAGCACCACACAGCAGATCTCAAAGATCACTTGCAAGATACACTTTCGGATTGTTTTGAGGTAGGCTACGAAAAACTTTCGCCCCTGTTTAACACCTTGCGCGTCACAGCAGCTATGGATAAAGCGGAAGAGGATCAGCAGTGGCCCGATGAGACCAGCGATCCACAGCAAGCCACACATAGTTTGTTGCAAAAAGTTGAGTCTGCAATCGAAGAAATTGATGAAGAACTCTTTCAGACTGCCTTCGATCTGTCCTGGAAACACTTCGAGCAAGCGAAAAATGCTGCTACCAATGCAGAAGATAAAGCAGACGAGCGCCTGGAGCAGTTGCTAGGAGATATCCTGAAGAAGCTGCAACCCGAAATCGTCGCCATCAAGGCCGAGGCCATGGATAAACTGCTTCCTGCCATAGTGAAACGCTATCGCACCGGGAAAACGTTGGACGATCTGTTACCCGAAGCATTCGCCGTTGCACGCGAAGCCGGCTGGCGCGTCATTAAAATGCGCCACTACGATGTACAATTGATAGGCGGCACGGTGCTCCATCAGGGCAAGATCGCCGAGATGAAGACGGGTGAAGGAAAAACACTTGTCGCAACCCTGCCAATCTATCTAAATGCTCTCACCGGACGTGGTGTTCACCTTGTTACGGTCAACGATTACCTGGCTAAACGTGACTCTGAGTGGATGGGAAGAATTTACACCTTTCTGGGATTGACCGTTGGCGTTATCGTCAATGCTGTCGAACCACAGACCCCCGAACGTCAGGCCGCGTACCAATGCGATATTACCTATGGTACCAATAACGAATTTGGTTTCGACTACCTGCGCGACAACATGGTTACCTCCCTGGAACAGACCGTACAACGTTCGCTCAATTATGCCATCGTCGATGAAGTCGATAATATTCTAATCGACGAAGCCCGCACACCATTAATCATTTCAGGTCAGGGTCAAGAATCTACCGATATGTATGCCAAATTCGCTCGCTGGGCACCTCGCCTCAAACCCGAAACCGATTATACGGTAGAGGAGAAACTGCGCGTCGTTATGCTTACAGAGGATGGTATCACGAAGATCGAGCAACTGGCCGGTGTACAGAATATCTACGAAGAAGCTAACATCGATCTGACACGCTATATGGAGAACGCCATTAAAGCGCAGGTCCTCTTCAAGCTCGACAAAGACTATATCGTCAACGATGGTGAAGTCATCATCGTCGACGAATTCACCGGTCGCCAGATGCCAGGACGCCGCTATAGTGAGGGACTGCACCAGGCCATCGAAGCAAAAGAGGGCGTGGCCGTTCAACGCGAAAACCATACACTGGCAACGATCACCTTCCAGAACTACTTCCGCCTCTATGAGAAACTGGCCGGTATGACTGGTACGGCGCTGACCGAGGCCGAAGAGCTGAATAAGATCTACAAGCTTGATGTTATCGTTATCCCATCCAACAAGCCAACAGCCCGGCAAGACATGTCCGACCTGATTTATCGTACAGGTGATGCCAAATTTAAGGCCGTTGTAGAGGAGATCAAAGAACGCTACGAAAAAGGGCAACCGGTCCTCGTCGGCACAACTTCAGTCGAGACTTCTGAACACCTCTCGCACCTGCTCGAAATGCAAGGCATTCCACATAACGTCCTGAACGCGAAATATCACGAACATGAGGCGCAGATTGTGGCCCAGGCTGGACGCAGCGGGACGGTGACCATCGCTACAAATATGGCTGGTCGTGGTACCGATATTGTGCTTGGAGGCAACGCCGAAGGCTACTTCGATAGCATCCTGCGCAAACATGCCGAACGCGTTGACTATATCCACGATATGCCTGAGCGCAACGAAGATGAGCGAGCTGAGAAGCAAGAGGCGATCCAACAGCATATTGAGAATATGACTGAAGGCGAAAAGGAAGAACTCTTTCAACAAAAAGTTATTGAGTGTAAAGAAGATCATGATCGTGTCCTGGAACTGGGCGGCCTGCACATCATCGGTACCGAACGTCATGAGTCGCGCCGTATCGATAATCAGTTGCGTGGCCGTGCCGGACGCCAGGGCGACCCAGGTTCCTCACGCTTCTTCCTGGCACTTGACGACGAATTAATGCGACGTTTCGCCGCTGATCGCGTGGCCGGAATTATGGAACGTGTGGGTATGGAAGAAGACATGCCCCTGGAGAGTAAGCTCGTCTCACGTTTCATTGAGGGCGCTCAGACCCAGGTTGAGGGCCGTAACTTCGACATGCGTAAACATGTTGTCGATTATGACGATGTGATTGCAAAACAACGCGAAGTCATTTACTCCGATCGGCGGGCAGTCCTTGAGCGTGGCAACATGCATGAGCGCATCATAGAAATGATCCGCTCCGAAGTTGCCAGACTGGTAGACGCCTGTATTCCCAGCAACATGGTCACCGAAGAGGAAGAACTTGAAACGCTCTTCAAAACGCTGGAGGTCTGGGTCAACATCCCTGAAGAACTCGTACCTGAGAATATGCATGCCGTCCGCCGCGATCAAGTCAAGAAAGATATGATTGACCTCATCGTTGAAAACTACGAACGACGTGGTGCAGAACTGAAAAATCAGGCCAGCGAACAGGGCCTTGAGAACTTTGAGCCACAACGCGAGTTCGAGCGTAGCTATCTGCTACAGGTTGTCGATCGTCTGTGGATGGACCATATCGACTCCCTGGATGTTATGCGGCAAGGTATCGGCTTCCGTTCTCTTGCTCAGCGTGACCCTCTGGTCGAATTTAAAAATGAAGCATTTCGGATGTTCGATGAATTAAAGGTCGCCATTCAACATTATACCGTCGATGCGCTCCTCAAACTCATGAACTCTG
Source organism: Ktedonobacteraceae bacterium (assembly GCA_013695595.1). Taxonomy (GTDB): domain Bacteria; phylum Chloroflexota; class Ktedonobacteria; order Ktedonobacterales; family Ktedonobacteraceae; genus JACDAE01. The sequence goes on from JACDAE010000303.1 coordinate 12,849, forward strand.
ATCTGACTATCACCGTAGATCCACCCGCCCCACAGCGTAAGCAGCCACGCAACGTGCGCACCAATACGGAAGACATCGCACGTGTCACAGGTCAGGCCAAAACCGATGGGGGCCAGGAACGCACAAAGGCCGCTCAGGGACAGGCTCGTAAAAATGGTCCGCAACGCAACGGTGGGAATCGGGCGGTGGCAACCGCAACTCGTGCCCCATCTACCATGGGGAAGGTCGGGCGCAATGACCTGTGTCCCTGTGGCAGCGGGAAAAAGTACAAAAAATGCCATGGTGCATAACAATCGCATCATGCCCATCAACGGGTAGGGGCGTGTCCTTGCGACCGCCCGGTTCCCG